>JAYWIE010000126.1:0-4315 GCA_043789155.1 Rubricoccaceae bacterium
ACCTTGTCGGTCGAGATCTCGAGCAGCGTCTCGTCCATCTCGACCACGTCCCCGACGGCCTTGGCCCACGACAGGACCGTGCCCTCCATCACGGACTCGCCCATCTTGGGCATCACGACCTCGACGCGCGCGCCGCCGGACGTGGCGACCGGCTCGGCTGCAGCGGGCGGCGCGGCCGCAGCGGGCAGCGCGGCCGGGGGCGCGGCGTCCTCGGGGACGGGCGTCAGCGACGGCTCGGCGTTGGGCTGCGCCGCAGCCTGCCCGGCCGCGTCGCCAGCGGGCGTGTCGGAGGTCGGCGGGACGGGCTCGGCGGCCGCCTCGGCGGCCGGCGGGGAGGCCGCCGGCGCGGCGTCCGACGACGCGTTCACATCGGTCTCGATGACCGCGATCGGCGTGCCGACGTCGACCGTGTCGTTTTCCTGGACGAGGATCTCGACGATGCGGCCCGCCTCGGGGCTAGGGACCTCGGAGTCGACCTTGTCGGTCGAGATCTCGAGCAGCGTCTCGTCCATCTCCACGACGTCCCCGACGGCCTTCTTCCACTCGAGGACGGTTCCTTCCATCACGGACTCGCCCATCTTGGGCATGACGACGTCGATTCTGGCCATGGGACGAGCGGCGGGCGCGGGCGGATCAGAGGGGGTCGCCGAAGATACGCGGCGCGCTCCGGGGCGATCCGCTGCGCGGAAGCGCTTCGCCGGGATTGCGAACGCGGCTACGGACGCGCCGGACCGTTGAAGCGCGACATCGCGGCCGCGAGGCCGTCCGTGGCGACGGCGAGGACGGCCTCGGCGGCACGGCCGAGCGCCTCGGCTGCGGCCTCTGCCTCGTCGGGGGCGACCGGCGCGAGCACGAAGCCGACCTGCTCGCCCGGCGCAAAGTCGCGCCCGACGCCGACGCGCAGGCGCGGCCACGCCGTGTGCCCGAGCGCGTCGGCGATGTCGGCGAGCCCGTTGTGGCCGCCCGCGCCGCCCTTGGGCTTCATCCGGAGCGTCCCGACCGGCAGCGCGAGATCGTCCGTGACGACGAGCACGTCCGCCGCGCCCGTCCGCGCGAGGACGTCCGCAACGGCCGCGCCGCTGCGGTTCATGAACGTCTGCGGCTTCACGACGGCCACTCGGCGGCCCTGCCACACGCCCACGGCGGCGAGCCCGGCCGCGCCCGCGGGGGCGAACGCCGCACCGAGGCGCTCGGCGACGCGGTCGGCGACGTCGAAGCCGGCGTTGTGACGCGTGCCGGCATACGTCTCGCCCGGGTTGCCGAGGCCGACGACGACGAGGTCCAGCGTCTCGGCGAACGGGTCCGGCGCGGATGCCTGGGCGGAGCCGAACAGGCGGCGGAAGAGGGACACAGAAATGCGGATTAAGGTTTAATGTCTAACGTGATTCCCCTTAGACGTCAAACCTTAAACCGTATTCAGGGCAGCGGGGACGCCCGGGCTGGCCCCGAGCGTCCCCGCGCGCGAAACAGGGAGCGGCCTAGGCCTCCGTCTCCGCGGCGTCCTCGGCGGACTCCGCGGCCTGGTCGGCGGCCGTCTCGGCGTCCGCCGCCTCGACGTCGGCCCCGAGCGTGCTCAGCGAGACCGTCGCGAGCACGAGCTCGCCGTCCGTGAGCACCTCGACGCCCTCCGGCAGGACGAGCTGCGAGACGTGGAACGTGTCGCCGACGGCGAGGCCGGAGACGTCGGCCTCGATCGAGCCCGGGAGGTCCTTCGGGAGGGCCCGGATCTCGACGAGGTGGATCGGCTGCGCGAGCTCGGCCCCGTCGCGGACGGCCGCCGGCACGCCGACGAGCTCGACCGGGACCGTCGTCGTGAAGAGCTCCCCGGCCGTGAGCGCCTGGAAGTCCACGTGCCACGGGCGCTCCGTGACCGGGTGGAAGACGACCTCCTTGAGGATCGCGTCGAGCGACTCGCCGCCGACGTTGACCGTCACGCGGTGCTGCTCGGTCGTGTGGATGAGCGGGCGCAGCGCGAGCGTCGGGACGGCGAAGTGGACGGGCTCGGTGTGCGGCCCGTAGAGCACGCAGGGCACGAGGCCGGCCGTACGGGTCGCGCGGGCGGCCTTCTTGCCGGTCTCGCGGGCGGTCGCGGTGAGGGTGAGGGTATCCATCGGAGTTTCAGGTGAACAGGTGAACAGGTGTCAGGTGTGGCGGGGCGGCCGGGGCGGCGTTCACCTGGAACGTGCCACCGGCCACCTGCCACTCGGGGTTATCCGACGAAAAGCGTCGAGAGGGACTCGTCGGCCGAGATGCGGTGGATCGACTCGGCGAAGAGGGCGGCGACCGAGAGGACCTCGATCTTGGGCGACGTGCGCGCGAGCGGGACCGAGTCGGTCACGACCATGCGCGAGATCGGGCTGGCCTCGATGCGCTCGATGGCCGGCCCGGAGAGGAGCGCGTGCGTGCAGAAGGCCCGCACGTCGGTCGCGCCGGCGTCGTGCAGCGCGACGGCGGCCGAGGCGAGCGTGCCGGCGGTGTCGCACATGTCGTCGATGATGAGGCAGTTGCGGCCGGCGACGTCGCCGATGATGTTCATGACCTCGGCGACGTTGGCCTCGGGGCGGCGCTTGTCGATGAGCGCGAGGCTCGCGCCGAAGCGCTTGGCGTAGGCCCGCGCCACCTTCGACGCGCCGACGTCGGGCGCGACGACGACGAGGCCCTGGCGGAAGCCGGCCCACGCGGCGTCGCCCATGAGCGTCTTCTCGAACACCGTCGAGCCGTAGAGGTGGTCTACCGGGATCGAGAAGAAGCCCTGGATCTGCGCCGCGTGGAGGTCCATCGTCAGCACGCGGTCGACGCCGGTCTGCTCGAGCAGGTGCGCGATCATGCTGGCCGCGATGCTCACGCGCGGCTGGTCCTTGCGGTCCTGCCGGGCGTAGCCGAAGTACGGCACGACGGCCGTGATGCGGCCCGCCGAGGCGCGCCGTGCCGCGTCGACCATCAGGAGCAGCTCCATGAGGTGGTCGGCGGGCGGCGGCGTCGACTGGATGACGAACAGGTCGCTGCCGCGAATCGACTCCTCGTAGCGGACGTAGATCTCGCCGTCGGAGAAATTCCTGAGCGTGACGCGGCCGAGGCTCTCGCCGTACGCGTCCGCGATCCCCCGCGCCAGCGCCGGATTGCTCCGGCCGGCGAACAGCGTGATCGGGAGGTCGTGGACGAGGGCCATCGGGCGGGGCGGAGAGGGGGGCGGGCGGCAGGTTGCCCGGAGAGGATTCGAACCTCTGCAAGCGCCTCCAAAGGGCGCCGTGCTACCGTTACACCACCGGGCAGGGGCGGTCCCGCCGGCGGGCCCGCCGGCGGGCGTAACCTGCGCCGCTGGCGGGCCCGCAGTCGGGCAAGGCTGCCAAACTAGACGCCCCGGCCGCTCCGGAGCAACGCGCGCGCGGCCCGCACGGCGCTCGCGACGCCGCTCGCGCGCGTCTTGCCCCCCTTTTCACCGCCCCGCGCGCTGCGCGCTGCCCGTGCCCGACCCGTCCGGCCCTGCTCCCCTCACAGACGCGGCCGGCGACGAGGCCCGGGCCGCCCCGCGCGACGCCATCGGCGTCCTCGGCGGCCTCGGCCCCTACGCTGGCCTCGACCTCGTCCGCGCAGTCTTCGACGAGACGCGGGCGCACTCGGACCAGGAGCACCTGCCGGTCGCGCTCGTCTCGTACCCGGGCCGCATCCCGGACCGCTCGACGTGGATCGCCGACGCCACGGCTCCGAGCCCGGTCCCGCCGATGCTCGCCGTGCTCCGCGCGCTCGACGCGGCCGGCTGCGCCGTCGTCGGCATCCCCTGCAACACGGCGCACGCGCCGGTCCTGCTGGACGCGCTCCGCGCCGGGATCGCCGGCACGCCGATGCGCATCGTCCACATCGTCGACGCGATCGTGGCCGCGATCGAGCGCGAGATGCCCCGCGTGCGCCGCGTGGGCGTGCTCGCGACGGACTCGTCGGTCCAGAACCGGCTGCACCAGATCGGGCTCGAGGCGTCGGGGCGCGAGGCGCTCGTGCCCGAGCCGGCCGTGCAGGCGCGCGTCCACGCGTCGATCTTCGACGCCGCGTGGGGGCTCAAGGCGCACTCGGCCCCGCCGGACCCGCGCGCGCGCGCCGTCCTGCTCGACGCCGCCGAGCACCTCGCCGCGCGCGGGGCCGAGGCCGTCGTCCTCGGCTGCACCGAGCTGCCGCTGGCCGTGCCCGAGCGCGAGCACGCCGGCGTCCCGCTCGTCAGCTCCACGCGCGCGCTCGCGCAGGCGCTCATCCTGGCGACGCACCCGGAGAAGCTGCGCTGAGACGGCCCGGCGGGCAGAAGGCCGGCGGGACGGCGCATGGC
>JAYWIE010000127.1:0-4248 GCA_043789155.1 Rubricoccaceae bacterium
CTGCGCGAGCAGCTCGCGGCGTGGACGGCCGCGGGCGACGGGCCGGCGGTCGAGCTCGTCCCCGGCGACGTGCTGGCCTACGCGCCGCCCGTGCCGTTCGACTACGTCGTGTCGTCGCTGCCGCTGAACGCCTTCCCCGAGGCGCTCGTCGCGGCGATCGTGGCCAAGCTCGAGGCCGTGCTCGCGCCGGGCGGGACGCTCGCGTACTTCGAGTACACCGGCTTCCGGTCGGTCCGCGAGGGCGTCCGGCGGGCGCGCGGCGAGCACGGCCCGTCGGCCGTAGAGGCCGCCCTCGCGCCGCACGTCGTCGGGTCGCGGCGGGTGCTGTGGAACGTGCCGCCGGCGACGGTCCGGCAGGTCCGCTTCCGAGCAGGCGCAGCGGCCCGGAGGCCGGTGCCGGCGGCCTGAGCCCGCTGCGCCGGGTAGAATGGTGCCGTCCGTTTCGGATGGTGTCGTCCTGGATACAGATCGCACATGCATGTGGCCGGGTGGGAAGCTGCGCAGGATTCGAGGCTTGAGGCGAGGCGTGCGGGGCGTGGTCCGGAGCTTGCCGGCTCGGCCGGCTCATCCTCCGTGCGTGTTAGATGGGCCAGCAGCAACTCCTCCTCCTCGGCATCGTCCTCGTCGGCCTCGCGGTCGTCGTGGGGATCTCGGCCTTTGGCGAGAACCAGAAAAAGAACAACCTCGACCTGCTCACCGCGGATGCCGTCCGCCTCGCGACGTCCGTGCAGGTGTGGAAGATGAAGCCCGGTGCCGCCGGCGGCGGGCGGTCCGAGACGACGTTCGAGCGCGCGTCGCTCGAGCAGCTGGGCTTCAAGCCGCAGTCTGGCTCGGGCCGCAACGCGACCTACGAGACCCCGAGCGGCAGCTTCCGCATCAAGACGTTCATCGTCTCGGGGGCCATCGCGACCGTCGCGCAGCAGCAGTACGGCATCTCGGACACCGGCAACGCGGTCGCGATCGTCGGGCTGAGCAAGGACGGCCGGCAGTCGATCATGGTCGCCATCTTCGCGTCAAACCCGGAGAAGACGGTGACGATCCTGCAGCACCCGTACAACACCGAGGTCTACAACGCGCCGTGACGCGGCGGGGCGCGGTGAGATTTCGCGGTTCTGCGCGGCGCGCGGGCGCAGTTTGAAGCGCTCCCATCCGCGCCCGCCATGCCCCGCGTCGCCGTCTGCACCGCCCTGCTCGTCCTCGCCGGCTGCGGCGGCGCGCTCCCGCTCGTCCCGTCCGCGCCCGAGGCGGCCGTCGTCGACGGCGACGCCGGCGAGTGGACGTCCGGCCTGCGGCCCGTCCCGGGCGAGTCCGGCCTGAGCCTCGGCCTGCGGCGGACGCCGGACGCGCTCGTCGTGGCCCTGATCGCGGGCGACGAGTGGCAGGCGCGGCGCATCGCCGCGGGCGGGCTCACGCTCTGGCTCGACCCCGCCGGCGGGACGGCGCGGCGCGTCGGGCTGCGCTTCCCGGTCGGGTCGGACGCTGAGGTCGACGCGGCCGGCGGGCGGCCGGACGACGCCGCGCTGCAGGCCGGCTTCTCGACGGACCGCCTCGCGACCGTCCGCGGCACGGCCGTCCAGTCGGCCGCCGTCGGGGGCGTGCCCGGCGTCGAGACGGCGGCGTCGTGGACGGCGCGCGGGCTCGTGGCCGAGGTCCGGCTGCCGCTGCGTGGGCCGGCCGCGGCCGCCTTCGCCGGCGAGGCCGCGGGCGCGTCGGTCGGGCTCGGCATCGAGCTCGCCGAGGTCTCGCGCAGCGGCACGTCCGCCCCGCCGCCGCCGTCGATGACGGGCCGCTCGGCCAGCGGCCGCCTCGACGGCTACGGGGCCGACCGCCGCGCCGAGGGCCGCGACACGGCCGCGCCCCAGGAGTCGGCTCCGACGGCGACGCGCCGGACCCGGACGACCTGGCTGGGCGTCGCCCTCTGACGCGCGCTCACGCCGGCTCGACGAGCGCGCGGACCGCTGCGACCTCGTCGGCCGAGACGGCGTGGCCGAGGCCGGGGACGAGGCGGACGTCCGTCTGCGCGCCGAGCCGCTCGAACACGGTGCCCGTGAGCACGACGCGGGCCTGCGGGACGTGGGCGTCGCGCGGGTCGCACGCGGCGAAGACGCGCAGCCCGTCGAGGCGGCCGTCGTAGCCGAACGCGGCTGCGCCGTCGCCCGTCCCGATGAGTGCGCCCGAGAGGCCGAACGCGGCCGCGAGCCCGAGCGCCGCGCCGTGGCGCGCCGCGACCTCGAGCGCGAGGCACGCGCCCTGCGAGAACCCGCCGAGCACGACGCGCACGCCGGCCGCGCGGACGGTCTCGACCGCGCCGACCACGGCCGCAATGGCGGCCGAGAGGTGCGGCTCGTTGGCCGCGAGCGGCGCGAGGAACGAGTGCGGGTACCACGTGCCGCCGGCCGGCGTGCTGCCCGGCGCTGCAGGCGCGACGAGCGCCACGCCGGGCACGCCGCGCGCGATCTCCGCCCCGAGGCCGAGCATGCCCGCGGCCGTTGCGCCGCGGCCGTGGACGAGCACGAGGGCCGTCGTGGCTTCGCGGAGTGGGACGCCGGCGGTGTGGATGGGGGGCATGGGGAATAGGGGATAGGGGATGGGGGATAGGGGATGGGCAGAAAATCCCACATCCCACATCCCACATCCCGCATCCCACCGCCATCGGTCGGCAGGTGCTTGCCGGGCCGTGCAGCCCGTGCGCGTGGCACCGCCCGAAGGCGTGCACGCGGTGCACAGGAGGGTGCCCTGGAGAGGCAGAAGGGCGCGTTCTGGTTCCCCCAGGCCGGTTTGAGCGGTCTGGCACTGCCCTTGCAAAGAGGCCCGTGCCCCGCCTGGCACTCAGGCCCCCTATCCTCCCCGCTGCCCATGTCCACCGCTACCCCGGCCCTCCGCGCTCGCCGCGTGCTCGGCCTCCCCATCACCCTTGCGGCGCTCCTGCTCGTCGCCCCGTCCGCGTTCGCGCAGAGCGGCGGCAGCGGCGGCGGCGGCGGCGGCGTCGAGGCCGAGGGCCGCGTCACCGCCCGCACCGACTCGTCGCTGACCGTCGGCGGGCGCACGTTCCGCGTCACCGCCATCACGCGCATCACGGACGACGACCGCCCGATCCCCTTCTCGGCCGTCGTCGTCGGCCTCGACGCCGAGGTCCGCGGCTTCGCCATCCCCGGTGGGCTCCCGCTCGCGCTCACCATCGACGTCGAGGACAGCGGCGCGCCCGGCGGCGGCACGCACCCGCAGGGCCTCCACGCCGAGGGCCTGGTCAGCGCTCGCACCGCGACCCAGTTCACCGTCGGCACGCTCACGTTCGCCGTCACCGACTCGACGCGCGTCCGCGGCGAGGACGGCCCGGCGACCTACGCCGACGTCCAGGTCGGCACGCGCGTCGAGGTCTACGGCTTCATGCGCTCCGGCGGCGCGCTCGTCGCCTCGCTCATCGAGATCGACGGCGACGGCCCGCACGGCCCCGGCGGCGGCGGCCACGGCGAGGGCGGCCACGGCGGCATCCAGGCCGAGGGCCTCATCCAGTTCGTCTCCGCGGACTCGATCCGCGTCCGCAACCGCACCTTCGTCATCACAGACTCGACGCGCATCTTCGGCCGCGGCCACCGGCCGCTGCCCGTGGACTCGCTCGCGGTCGGGCAGCGCGCCGAGGTCTTCGGCCGCCTGCTCGCCGGCGGCACGCTCGTCGCGCGCATGATCGAGGTTCAGAACCGCGGCGAGGGCGCGCCCGAAGCCCACGTCCGCGTCAGCGGCGCGATCGAGGCCCTCACCGCGGCCAGCCTCACGGTCTCGGGCCGCGTCATCGCCGTCACGGCCCAGACGACCGTCTACGCCGCCGACCGCTCGCTGATCACCTTCGCCGCGCTCACGCTCGGCCAGTCCGTCGAGGTCAGCGCGACCGTCGGGACCGGCGGTGCGCTCACGGCGACGCGCATCAAGGTCCAGCAGCACGAGGCCGTCGAGCAGGAGGTCCGCGTGCGGGCCGCGCTCAACGCCACCGGCGACAGCCTCGCGTTCGTGCTCGGCCGGCCCTTCGCCGTCCGGCGCTTCACGCGCATCTTCGGCCTCAACCGCGCCCCGGCGACGCTCGCGAGCCTGCCCGTCGGCGGCCTCGTGGAGGTCCGCGCCCGCCGCATGGCCGACGGCGGCCTCGTCGCGTTCTCCATCGCCGCCCAGTCGGGCGACGCCACGACGGTCTCGCTCACGGCCATCGTGACGCGCGTCTCGCGGGACTCGCTGAGCGTCATCGGCGTGCCGTTC
>JAYWIE010000128.1:0-4203 GCA_043789155.1 Rubricoccaceae bacterium
CTTCGCCGGCCCGCCCACCCTGCCCGCATGTCCGCCGCCGTCCCGTTCGATACCGCCGCCGCGATGTTCCTCGGCCTCGAAGCCCGCTACGCCGGCCGCGGCGCGGCCGGGGCGGGCAAAGCCGCGCTCGGCCGCCTCGACCGCGAGACGAAGGCGTGGGTCGACGTCCCGTGGGACGCCCTCGCCGCGGACGTCCGCGCGCTCGCGGCCTTCCTCGTCGCCCGCGGCGTCCAACCCGGCGACCGCGTGGCCGTGCTGAGCGAGAACCGCCCCGAGTGGCCCACGGCGGATCTCGCGGCGCAGATCGCCGGGGCCGTCAACGTCGGCATCTACCCGACGCTGCCCGCGCCGCAGGTCGCGGCCATCCTGCGCGACAGCGGCGCGGCCGTCGTGATCGCCTCGACGGCGATCCAGGTCCGCAAGGCCGTCGCCGCGCTCGCCGAGTGCCCGGCCCTGCGCGTCGTCGTGGCGCTCTCAGCGCCGAAGGGCGGCGAGACGGGGCAGGTCGTGACGTGGGCGACGGCGCTCGCCGAGGGCCGCGCGGCCGGCCGCGACGCCGAGGTCCAGGCGCGCGCCGAGGCCGTCATGCCCGAGAGCCTCTCGGCGCTCATCTACACGTCCGGCACGACGGGCGAGCCCAAGGGCGTCCGCATGACGCACCGCAACCTCGTCGCCAACGTGCTGGCGGTCCACGAGCGGATCGAGGTCTTCGAGACCGACTCGGTGCTGTCGTTCCTGCCGCTCTCGCACGCCTTCGAGCGCACGACGGGCTACATGACGCTGCTCTCGGGCGGCGGGCAGATCGTCTACGCCGAGAGCACGGACACCGTCGCGCGCGACCTGCCGGGCGTCCGGCCGACGATCCTCGTGTCGGTCCCGCGCCTGTTCGAGAAGATCCACGCGGCCGTGGTCAAAGCGGCGGCCGAGGGCGGGCCGCTCAAGCAGCGCGTGTTCGACTGGGCCGTCGGCGTCGGGACGGCCGTGGCGGAGGCGCAGCGGGCCGGCCGCGCGCCGGGCGTGCTGCTGCGCGCGCAGCACGCCGTCGCGACGCGGCTCGTGTTCCAGACTCTGCACGACAAGCTCGGCGGGCGCGTCCGGTTCTGCGTCTCGGGCGGGGCGGCGCTGCCGGCGGCCGTCGGCACGTTCTTCGAGGCCGCGGGCGTGAAGGTCGTCGAGGGCTACGGGCTGTCCGAGACCGCGCCCGTGCTCGCGGCCAACCCCTACGCCGCGCCGCGCGTCGGGACGGTCGGGCACGTCTTCCCGGACGTCACGCTCGCCATCCGCGATCTCCACTCGGGGCGCATCCTCGGGCAGGTCGAGGGCCGCTCGTACCCCAACACGCTCACGACCGGGGCCGGCGAGATCCTCGCCCGCGGCGCGTCGGTGATGGAGAGCTACTGGGGCAAGCCCGAGGCCACGGCCGACGTCTTCGACGCCGAGGGCTGGTTCCGGACGGGCGACGTCGGCCGCTTCGAGGACGGCTACCTCCGCATCACGGACCGCATCAAGCACATGATCCTCACCTCGGGCGGCAAGAACGTCTACCCGGGCCCGATCGAGGAGCGCCTCGCGGCGAGCCCGCTCGTGGACCAGGTGCTGGTCGTCGGCGAGGCGCGCGAGTTCCTCACGGCCCTCGTCGTGCCGGACGCCGACGCGCTCGCGGCGGCGGCAGCGGCCGGCGGCTGGACCGTGCCCGAAGACCCCAACGACGAGCCCCGCGCGGTCGCGCTGTTCGAGGCGCTCGTGCGCGAGCAGGCCCGCGAGGCGGCGTCCCACGAGAAGGTCCGCGACGTCCGCCTCGTCGCCGAGCCGTTCTCGGTCGACAACGGCCTGCTTACGCCGACGATGAAGCCGCGCCGCGCGCTCATCGAGCGGCGCTACGCGGGCCTCGTGGACGGGATGTACGCCGTCGAGGCGTAGCGGGGAGGCAGAGGCAGGCACGGCGGCCGTGGGCACGGCGGCGGCGGGCACGGCGGGCAATCCGCAGTGCCCCGTGTCATCGGATTCGGCCAGAGCCGTATCGTCCTGTTCCACCTGCCGATGCCGCTATGCGCCTTGCTCCGCTGATCAGCCTCCTGCTCGCCACGTCGGCCTTCGCGCCGGCGGCCCTCGCCCAGACCGCCCCGACACCCGGCACCTGCACGACGGGCGCGGCCGAGGCCGTCCTCCGCCCCGGCCAGGTCGAGGCGGCCGTCTTCAACACGGGCACGCTCTTCTTCGGCAACGCCCGCACCAACGGCGACGGCTACCTCGTGCCGCGCGCGACGGGCAAGTCGCCGATGTTCGCGGCGAGCCTGTGGCTCGGCGGGAAGGTCGGCGGCGAGCTGCGCGTGGCGGGCTCGCGGTACACCAACTTCACCTTCTGGCCCGGACCGCTCGACGCCGCGACGGGCCGCCCGGTGAACCAGGCCAGCTGCGCCGCCTACGACCGCATCTACCGCGTCTCGCGCGCCGACGTCGCGGCGTACCAGAGCACGGGCATCACCACGGCCGACCTGCGCGACTGGCCGGCCGCGCTCGGCGCGCCTGTGCTCGACGGCGACGGGAACCCGTCGAACTACGACCTCGCCCGCGGCGACCGGCCCCGCCTGCGCGGCGACGACGTCGCGTGGTGGCTCATGAACGACGTCGGCAACGCGCACACGGCCCTCATGACGCCGCCGATGGGCGTCGAGGCCCGCGTCGAGGCGTTCGGCTTCGACGCCGCGCCACTCAACACGACGACGTTCTACCGCTACACGCTCACCAACCGCACGGCGGCCGCGCTCGACTCGGTCTACGCCGGCCTCTTCACCGACCCCGACCTCGGCGACGCGACCGACGACTACATCGGCACGGACACGACGGAGGGCATGGGCTACGTCTACAACGCCGATAACACCGACGACCTTCCAGCTGGCTACGGCGTCGCGCCGCCGGCTGTCGGCTTCCAGGTCGTCTCCGGGCCGGTCGGCCTGCCGAACGGGCGCGACGACGACCGCGACGGCATGGTGGACGAGTCCGGCGAGCGCGTCGGGCTGCACGCCTCCGCGTATTTCAACGCCAGCGTAAACGTGCAGCCGGCTAGCCCGACCTCTGGCGTCCAGTACTACAACTACCTCCGCGGCCTCTGGCGCGACGGCTCAGCGATCCGGTCCTTCGGCGACGGCTACGGGCAGACGCAGGGCCCGGTCACGCGCTACGTCTACCCCGGCGACCCGGTCGCGGGGACCTTCTGGAGCGAGGTCAACAACGGCACACCGACGCCGCTGAACGCGCCGGGCGACCGCCGGATGCTCGTCTCGACGGGCCCGTTCCGCCTCGCGCCCGGCGCGTCCGAGACCGTCGTCTTCGCCGTGCCCTACGCCCGCGGGACGTCCAACCTCGACTCGGTCACGCGGCTGCGCGCGCTCGCCCGGACCGTCCGCACGGCCTATGCCACGACCATCGAGCCGACGGCGGCGGCCGAGCCCTCGCCTCTGGCCCTGACGCTCTCGCGCCCGTTCCCGAACCCGACGTCCGGCCGCGCGGTCGTGAGGTACGAGATGCCCGCCGGGACGCGGCTCCGCGCGACGCTGCTCGACGTGCTCGGCCGCGAGGTCGCCGTCCTCGCCGACGGCCCGACGGCCGCGGCGACGGGCGAGTTCGTCGTCGACGGCGCGCGGCTGGCTCCGGGCGTGTACCGGGTGCGCGTCGTCGTGCCGGCCGGTGAGCAGGTGCTCCAGCTCGTCGTCGCGCGCTAACTCCACAGACCGATGCGCCTCGCTCCGCTGCTGAGCCTCCTGCTCGCCGCCTCAGCCGCGGCCCAGACCGCACCGGTGCCCGGCACGTGTGCACCCGGCACGGCCGAGGCCACGATCACGCCCGGCTTCGTCCAAGCGGTCGTCTTCAACACCGGCGCGCTGTTCTACGGCGGCGACCACTTCTCTGACGGCTACGTCGTACCTCGCCGAAGTGGGCTCGTCGCCGTCTCAGTGGCGGGGCTCTGGATCTCCGGCGTGGTCGGCGGAGACGTGCGGGGCGCGGCCCCGACCTATTCCAGCTTCACGTTCTGGCCCGGCCCGCTCGGCGACGGCGGCACCGCGCCCGCCGCGTGCTCCGCCTACGACCGCATCTACCGCGTGAGGCGCGCCGACGTCGCGACCTACCTCGCCGGCGGCACGCCCACCGACGACCTGCGCGACTGGCCGGCCGCGCTCGGCGCGCCTGTGCTCGACGGCGACG
>JAYWIE010000129.1:0-4262 GCA_043789155.1 Rubricoccaceae bacterium
GACGGCGAAGACGGTCCCGAGCACGCCGACGTCGGCGTTGGGCGTCTCGACGGCGAACGGGTGCGCGGCGTCGTGGCGGATGCGGAACAGGGCCTCGCCCGAGCGCAGGCGCGCCTCGCGGGCGTCGCGGCCCGCCTCGGGCACCATCAGGACCGTCCCGGCGGCGAGCTCGGCCGTCGAGCCGTCGGCGAGCGTGACGGTCTGCGCCACGTCGGCCGTGATCGTCTCGAAGCCGCGGTCGCGCAGGAACACCGTCGTCAGCACGGCGGCGAAGCCGACGACGCCCACGAGCGCGGCCGTGCGCCACACCCACCGGCTGCCAGCGCGGCCGGCCGAGCGGCGCGCGGCCGGCGCGGCCGTCCGGTCCGGCGCGCGGTCGGCGACGAGCGGGCGGATGCGGTTCCGGGCGTCGCCGGCAGCCTCGGGCAGGCCGCCGGCCGTCTCAGCGCCGACCGACGCGGCGTCGAACAGGTCGGAGAAGGCGCGTGCGTCGGCGGCGGCGCGGTCCGCGGCGGCCGCGAGGCCGGGATGGCGCGCGAGCGCGGCGTCGAGCGCGGGCTGGGCGGCGTCGAGGCGCGTCCGCTCGTCTGCGTCGAGGGCGTCAGCGTGGCCGTCGAGCGCGTGGAGGACGAGCAGGTCGGCGTCGGGCAGGCTGGCCGCGAGGTCCCGGCGGAGGCCCGCGCGCACGGCGCGCCACCGCGCGGCGTCGGCCGCGAGCGCGGCCGGGTCCGCGGACGGGTCGTCGGCGAGGGCCGCCGCGACGTCGTCGGGCGTCTCGGCGAGGGCGAGGCGGAGGGTCGGGTCGGTCATCGGAGCGGGAGGGTGGCCGCCCCGAGGGCGGCGATGAGCACGGCGGCGGCTCCGGCGAGGGCAGTGCGCAGCTTCTCGAAGGCGCGCTTGACCTGCATCTTGACGGCGGCCTCGGACGTCCCGAGCGTCTCTGCGATGTCGAGGTAGGGGTAGCCGAGTTCTCGGAGCTCGAGGATGCGCCGGGCATGGTCCGAGAGGCCGGCGAGCGCGGCCCGGAGGTCCATCTGGAGCGCGACGTCGTCGGGCTCGACGCTGCCGGGCGCGGGGAGGTCGGGGTCGTAGAGCGTCTCGCGCGCCGAGTAGCGCCCGCGGTAGTGGTCGTGCAGCTCGAACAGGGCGGCTTTCATCGCGAGCGCCTTCGCGCGCTCGGGGTCCTGGAGGACGTCGAGCCCGCGGTGAACGCGCAGCAGCGCGTTCTGCGTGAGGTCGTCGACCGCGGGGACGTGGCCGATCCGGCTCGTGAAGAACGACCGCATGAGGGGCTGGCAGGCGGTGAGGAGGGCGTCGCGGGCGGCGGCGTCGCCTTGCTGGGCGCGGCGGACCGTCTCCGGGCTGAACGGGTGCATCGGGTCTCGGCCAGTGGGGGCCATCGGGGAAGCCGCCGCGTGCGTGCGCGAGGTCACATCGGGGCCGGGAGGGGCCCCGGCGGGAGCGGCCCCGGCGGCGGCGCGCCAATCTGCGCCCGCCGGCGCGAGAACGCAAGCCATGTGCCGGCCGTATCGCCGCGCCACACGCCCCGCCGCCGTGACCCGCCGCGACCGCGCCCGCCTCGTCCTGGACCGCCTCCGGGCCGCCATCCCGCGCCCCGAGACGGAGCTCGACTACCGCACGCCGTTCGAGCTCCTCATCGCCGTCATCCTCTCGGCGCAGTGCACCGACAAGCGCGTCAACCTGGTCACGCCGGCCCTCTTCGACGCCTACCCGGACGCGCGCGCGATGGCGCAGGCCACGGCCGACGACATCCGGCCGTTCATCGCCTCGGTCTCGTACCCCAACAACAAGGCGACGGCGCTCGCCGAGACGGCGCGCGCGCTCGTCGAGCGCTTCGCGGGCGAGGTCCCGCGCGACCACGCCGACCTCGTGACGCTGCGCGGCGTCGGCCGCAAGACGGCCAACGTGGTCGTCGCCGTAGCGTTCGACACGCCGGCCCTGGCCGTGGACACGCACGTCTTCCGCGTCGCCAACCGCATCGGGCTCGTAGCGGACGCGCCGACGCCGCGCGCGGTCGAGGACGGGCTCGCGCGCGCCGTCCCGCGCGCCGAGTGGGGCGAGGTGCACCACCTGCTCATCCTCCACGGCCGGCAGACGTGCGAGGCCCGCACGCCGCACTGCGAGCGCTGCGTCCTGGCGACGCCGGCGGAGACCGGCGAGACCCTCTGCGACTACGTCGCCGCGCTCCGCGCGCTCCCGCCGCCGATGCCCGGCCTCGACCCGAAGCGCGGCCGCTACTACTCGGCGACGGCCCGCCGCTACTTCGACGCGCCGACGCTCCACACCGACCGCCGCGGCGTCGAGCAGCTCGCGGACCCGTGGACGGGCTCGATGAACGTCTTCGAGGCGAAGACGGGCCGGACGACGCGGCGCGTCCGCGACTACCGCGTCTGAGCGGGCTCGGGCCGGACGTATCTTGACACCCCCTTCCAGAAGCGCTTCCAGCACCGCCATGACGCCCCCAGCCGACACTGACGCCCTGCTCTCCGCCTACGAGAAAGCCCCCTCGGACGGCTCGGCGCTCGACCCGCGCTGCGTCCCGCAGACGCTCGACGGCGAGCCGCCCGTCGGCCGCGCCATCGTCCGGCCGGAGTACCCCGCCGAGGACGAGCGCAACTGGGGCTTCCTCTTCGACCGCCAGATGGAGATGCTGCCCGGCCGCGCCGGGGCGGCCTACCTCCGCGGCGTCGGCACGCTCGGCATGACCGGCGAGCGCATCCCCGCGCTCGCCGACCTCTCGGACGCGCTCGAGCGGACCGGCGGCTGGCAGGTCGCGCGCATCCCCGGGCTGCTCCACGAGCGCGACTTCTTCACGCTGCTCTCGCGCCGCCTCTTCCCGTCGACGGACTACATCCGCGGCACGGACGAGCTGGACTACACGCCCGCGCCGGACCTCTTCCACGACATCTTCGGCCACATGCCGATGCTGACCGAGCCCGCCTTCGCGGACTTCTACCAGCTCTTCGGGCAGGCCGCGCTGAGCGCCGAGGGCGTCGACCGGCAGAGCCTCGAGCGGCTGCACTGGTTCGCGGTCGAGTTCGGCCTCATCCGCGACCCCGACGAGATCCGCATCTTCGGGGCCGGCGTGCTGTCGTCCAAGGACGAGGTCGTCCACGCGCTCGACACCGCCGAGCAGCGCCCGTTCTCGATCGACGCCGTCATCGGGCAGGACTACGAGGTCTGGCACCTCCAGCCCGTCCTGTTCGTGCTCGAGTCCTTCGACCAGCTCGTGACCGACTTCCGCGCGTGGGCCGTCAGCCGCGGCCTGCTCGAGGCGTAACCTCGCGTCCGATACGTGCCGCAGCATGACCCTCCTCTCGCCGATCCCATCATGACCTACCGCGTTGCGCTGTACCCGTCCGATGAAGGCTACGCCGTTTCATGCCCGGGGCTGCCCGGGTGCTGGTCCGAGGGGCGGACAGAGGCTGAGGCGCTGGCCAACATCAGCGACGCGATCGCCGAGTACGTCGCCGCAGCGCAGGACTTGGCCCGCGAGGACGACGCTGAACTGAGAACGGTCGAGGTCGCTGTCTGATGCCGAAGCTACCCGGCGTCAACCACCTCGACGCGATCCGCGCGCTCAGCAAAATCGGGTTCGTGGTAGTGCGCCAGGGAAAGCACGTCATCCTCAGCGATGGGCGTCGCATTCTGACGCTCCCGCGCTCGAACCCGGTCAACGCGTTTACGATGGGCGGCATCGCGCGAGACGCCGGCCTCAGCGTCGAGGCGTTCCGCGCGCTTCTCTGACGTCTATCGCCCGAGCACCGCCCGCGCGACGCGCATCGCGGCCCCGGTCGGGACGAGCGACGTCGCCGCGGTCTGCACCCGGTTGGACCATCCCGGCACGATGCGCCGGCGGTTGCGCGCGAGCCCGCCGAGGCCCGCCCGCGCGACGGTCTCGGCCGAGAGCGCGCCCGTGAGCACGCTGCCGAAGAACGACGCCTGCATCCCGGCGCGGGCCCCGAAGCCCGTCGGGACGGGCCCGGGGCACAGGCACGTCACGTGGACGCCCGAGCCCGCCGTCTCCGCGTGCAGCGCGTCCGTGAGCGAGAGCACGTAGGCTTTGGTCGCGGCGTAGACCGCGAACGTCGGGGCGGGCACGAAGGCGGCCGTGCTCGCGACCGTCAGGACGCCGCCGCGGCGCGCCGTGAGCATGCCCGGCAGGAGCAGCCGCGCGAGGTCCGTCAGCGCGAGCGCGTTGAGCTGCACCATGCCGCGGACGTCCTCGGGGTCGGTCTCGG
>JAYWIE010000130.1:0-4250 GCA_043789155.1 Rubricoccaceae bacterium
CCAGGGCGCGGGCGACCAGGGCATGATGTTCGGCTACGCCACGACCGAGACCGACGAGCTGATGCCGCTCTCGCTCTCGCTCTCGCACCGCCTCGTGCAGCGCCTCGCCGAGCTCCGCAAGGCCGGCGAGATCATGACGTACCTCCGGCCGGACGCCAAGAGCCAGGTCACGGTCGAGTACGCCGAGGACAACAAGACCGTCGCGCGCGTCCACACCGTCGTCATATCGACCCAGCACGGGCCCGACGTGACGCTCGCGCAGATCAAGGCCGACGTCCAGCAGCACGTGCTCCCGGCCGTCCTCCCGGCCGCGCTCGTCGACGACGCGCTCATCCTGCACGTCAACCCGACGGGCACGTTCGTCATCGGCGGCCCGCACGGCGACACCGGCCTCACCGGCCGCAAGATCATCGTGGACACGTACGGCGGCAAGGGCGCGCACGGCGGCGGCGCGTTCTCGGGCAAGGACCCGTCCAAGGTGGACCGCTCGGCGGCCTACGCCACGCGCCACGTCGCCAAGAACCTCGTCGCGGCCGGGCTGGCCGAGGAGGTCCTGGTGCAGGTCGCGTACGCCATCGGCGTCGCGCGGCCGGTGTCGGTCAACGTCAACTCGTACGGCACCGGCACGCTCTCCGACGCGCGCCTCGCCGAGATCGTCGAGGACACCTTCGACCTGCGCCCGGCGGCCATCATCGAGCGCTTCGACCTGAAGACGCCGATCTACCGCCAGACGGCGGCCTACGGCCACTTCGGCCGCGCGGGCTTCCCGTGGGAGGCGCTCACGCACGTCGACGCCCTGAAGGAGGCCGCCCAGCAGGCCGCCTGACTCCGACGTCGGTGAAACGGATGACGCCCCGGCGGACTGCGTGTCTGCCGGGGCGTTTCTCGTTCAGGGCGTCGTGTTCAGGCGGATCACGAGGTCGCCGGTGTCGCGCGTCTCGCCCCGGACGTACGTGACCCGATTCGTCGTGTACCGGGCGTCGTACGGCTCATCGTTGATCATGAGCCCATGCGGGCTGTTGTCGTCTTTGCCCGGATCATACTCGATCCGGAAGCGCCCATCCGCCCCCGTTCGAGTCGTGGCGACCACGAACCGCAGAATGCGACCCCCTGTGTCCAGCGAGACGCTGACTCCTGGCACGGGCGCGCTGGTCTCAGCAAGGACGACGCGGCCCGTAGCGACGATGAGCGTGTCCTCACTGCCGAACAGGTCACAGCCGGCGATGGTGAGCACGGCGGCGAGGGCGAGGATTGGGCGCATGGGGAGCGTCGGCCGTGGGCGTGCAGGTTACGCCGCCCGCGCCAGCACAGGGATGTGCGTGACGGTGAACGAGCCGAGGTCGGCCCGCGCGCTCGCGTGCTCGACCGTGATCCCGATCACGCCGCCGTCCGCGTCGACGTCCAGCACGACGTCCGGGGCGACCTCGGCCGCGTCGGCACTCGGCCCCTCGCGGAGCGCGATGTAGAGCGTGTCCGTCTCGGGGTAGTACTCGAACGTCATGGCGGCAGAGGGCGGAAGCTGCGGTCCGGGAATGCGTTGTGGAGCGTCAGCCGGTCGGGCAGCGTTACGACGCGGAGGTGTTTTCCAAGCTCGGGAATGAAGCGCCAGTGCCGAACGCGGCCGTCAGACTGCACCTCCGTTGCTTCTGGTTCACGGATCGTGGCCTCGCACCATTCCAGCCGGATGTAGGGCCGCTCCTGAACGACGCGACGCTTGAAATAATCCGTCTGCTCCATGCGCCAAGCTACGGCCGCGCGGGCGTCGCGTGGGAGGCGCTCACGCACGTCGACGCGCTGAAGGAGGCCGCCCAGCAGGCCGCCTGAGACGGACGCCCGTGAGGGGACACCACCGCTGCGGACTGTCTGGCACGCGAAGAAACGGCACTTTCACGAAAGTCCGAAAGCCAAAACGATTCGGCCGGCCTACCTTTCGGCGCAAACCCCCTTTTTCCCGCCCCCAGATGGACCACAAGGAAGGACGTTACAAGGTCAAGGACCTGTCGCTCGCCGACGCCGGCCGCCTCAAGATCGAGTGGGCCGAGAGCCGCATGCCGGTCCTGATGAAGCTCCGCGAGGAGTACGCCAAGTCGCAGCCCTTCGCCGGCTACAAGATCACGGGCTGCCTGCACGTGACCAAGGAGACGGCCGTGCTCATCGAGACGCTCAAGGCCTGCGGGGCCGAGGTCGCGTGGTCCGGCTGCAACCCGCTCTCGACCAGCGACGAGGTCGCGGCCGCGCTCGCGATGGGCCCCAACGGCGACGAGGACGGCGTCGAGATGTACGCGTGGTACGGGCAGGACACCGAGGGCTTCTACTGGTGCATCGACCGCACCATCGACAAGACGCCCTCGACGACGCTCGACGACGGCGCGGACCTCATCTTCCGCGTCCACTCGGAGTTTCCCGAGAAGGCCAAGGACATCATCGGCGGCTCCGAGGAGACGACGACCGGCGTCCACCGCCTGCGCGCGATGGGCAAGGACGGCAAGCTGCTCTACCCCGTCTACGCCGTCAACGACGTCGAGACGAAGTGGGACTTCGACAACGTCTACGGGACGGGCCAGTCCACGATCGACGGCATCCTCCGGGCGTCCTCGGTCTTCCTCGCCGGCAAGAACTTCGTCGTCGCCGGCTACGGCCACTGCGGCCGCGGCGTCGCGATGCGCGCGCAGGGCATGGGGGCCAACGTCATCGTGACCGAGGTCAAGCCGACCGCCGCCATTAAGGCGACGCTCGACGGCATCCGCGTCATGACGATGGAGGAGGCCGCCAAGATCGGCGACATCTTCGTGACCGCGACGGGCATGAAGGACATCATCCGCGGCGAGCACTTCGTCACGATGAAGGAGGGCGCGATCGTCTCCAACACGGGCCACTACGACGTCGAGATCGACCTCGTCGCGCTCGACGAGATCGCGGTCTCGAAGCGGACCGTCCGCCAGGACAATGTCGAGTACACGCTCGACAACGGCCGCAAGATCTACGTCCTCGCTGACGGCCGGCTCGTGAACCTCGCAGCCGCCGAGGGCCACCCCTCCGAGGTGATGGACATGAGCTTCGCCAACCAGTTCCAGGCGCACCTGCTGCTGATCCAGCGCCACGAGGCCGGCGAGACAATGCCGAACGATGTGCTCGACCTGCCCGAGGAGCTCGACCAGCAGATCGCGCGGACGAAGCTCGAGACGATGGGCATCACCATCGACGAGCTCACGGACGAGCAGGTCGTCTACGCGACGGACTACTCGGCCGGCACCTGAGCCGCCCGGCGCGCCAGCACCGGCGCGCCCCCGCAACCCGGATGGTGACCGCCATCGCCTACCGGGCCAGAAGGGCCGCCCCGTCTCTCTGACGGGGCGGCCCTTTGCCTGTGTGGCTCCTGGCGACCCGGTCAGCGCGCGACGGTGAGCCGGCGCGACGCGCTCAGGCCCGCCCCGCGCACGCGGACGACGTAGACGCCTGCCGGGAGCCCGCGCGTCCCGACGCGCAGCAGCGTCTCGCCCGCGCCCGCGGCGACGGTCTGCCGCGCCACGACGCGCCCGAGCGCGTCCACGACCTCGACCGCGACCGTCTGAGCCGCGCCGAGGGTCAGCGCGAGCGTCGCGCCGGCCGCCGCCGGGTTCGGGACCGGCGCGCCGAGGGCGTCCGCCCGGGCCAGAGCAGGCTCGGTCGCGACGGGCCGCGTGTTGCGGAAGAAGTAGAAGCGCCCGACGCTCTCGCCCGCGAGCAGGTCGAGGTCGCCGTCCGTGTCCACGTCGCCGACGGCGGGCGCGGGGCTGTTGCTCGCCGGCGCGAGCCCGAACGGGTTGGCGACGGCCGCGAGGAAGACGGGCGTCGCGTTGGGCCCGGCCGTGTTCTCGAAGTAGCGAAAGACGGTGCGGTCGGCCGCGAGGACGTCCGCGTCGCCGTCGCGGTCGAGGTCCGCGATGGCGGGCAGGGCCTGGTTGGCGAGCGCGGCGAGGCCGAACGGGTTGGCGACGGGCGCGGCGAAGGCGGGCGTCGCGCCCGCGCCTGCCGTGTTGCGGTAGTAGAGGAAGCTGCCCGTGTTGTTGCCCACGAGCACGTCCGTGTCGCCGTCGCGGTCGAGGTCGCCGGCGGTCGGCATCATGAACGCGCCGCCGGCTGCGAGGCCGAACGGCGCGAGCACGGACGCGGCGAAGGCGGCCCGCTGGCCCGCGGCGGCCGTGTTCTGGGTGTAGCGGAACGAGCCGTCCTCGTAGCCGACGAGCAGGTCCGGGTCGCCGTCGCCGTCG
>JAYWIE010000131.1:0-15947 GCA_043789155.1 Rubricoccaceae bacterium
CACTGCCCACTGCCCACTGCCCACTGCCCACTGCCCACTCAAAACACCTTCACCGGGTGGAAGTCGCGGAGGTAGCGGTTGGGGTCGTTCTGGAAGTCCTGCATGATCTGCTGGAGGCTCGCCGCCGACGCGTTCAGGTTCTGGTACAGCGACGGGTCGTTGATGAGCAGGCTCAGCGTGCCGTCGGCGTCGCGGACGCCCGCGATCGTCGTGTCGAGGTTGGCCGTGAGCGTGTTGAGGCTGCCCGTGAGCGTGTTGAGCGTCGCGAGGTTCTGGTCCAGCCGCCGGAGCGAGTTGTTGAGCCCGCGCACGACGATCGCGACCGAGTCCGCGTTCGTCTCGGCGACGCCGCGGACCGTCCGGCTCGTGGCCAGCAGGTCGTCGCCGACGGCCCGCGAGACGCCGCGGACGTCCGTGCCGACGTCCGCGGTCGTCGCGTTGATGTTGTCGGCCGCGCCCTCGAGCGAGCCGAGCGTGCGCGTGAGCGTCTCGCGCTGCTGCTGGATCACCGTCGTGGCGGCCGTCGTGAGGAAGCGGAGCTGCGCGAGCACGGCCGTGACGTCGTCGCCCGAGTTCGTCAGGATGCGGTCCAGGCTCGTGAACGTGTTCACGGCCCCGATGAGCGCCGTGTCGGCGCGGGCGGTGAGGCTGTTGGACTGCCCCGCGAGCAGGTCGAAGAGGTCCGGGACCTCGCTCGCGACGAGCGTGTCGCCGGCGACGAGCGGCCGCCCGGCGTCCGCGCCCCGCGGCGGCGTGATCTCGATGTTGACCTCGCCGATGGCCGACAGGCCCGACGTCTGGACGGTCGAGCCGCGCGGGATCTCGACGTCGGGGTCGATCGCCATCGTGACGTAGACCTTGCGCGCGTTGTCGCCCAGCCCGACGCGCGCCACGTCGCCGATGCGGACGCCGTTGAGGCGCACGATCGAGCCGGCGGCGAGGCCCTGCGCGTCCGAGAACTCGGCCACGACCTCGTAGCCCGCGCCGAAGAGCGGCTGGCCCGAGAGGAACCGGATCCCGCCGTAGATCGCCACGATGGCGAACAGGACGGAGAGAGCCACCTTTATTTCGTTGGACATGGGGTGCGGGATGTGGGGCAGGGGATAGGGGATGGGAGGGGGCGGGAGACGATCAGGCCATCCCGCATCCCGCATCCCTCATCCCGTCCCTCCGATCTTGTATTCGTTGGCGCGGACGAACGAGAGCAGCGTCTCGTCGGTTGCGGCGTGGAGCTCCGGGACGGTCCCGATCCACGGGATCGTGCCGTCGGAGACGAAGGCGATGTGGTCCGCGATCGACAGGACCGAGTGCATGTCGTGCGTGACCACGACCGACGTCGTGCCGAGGTCGCGGCCGAGCCGGGCGATGAGGTCGTCGATGGTGTTCGACGTCTCGGGGTCGAGGCCCGACGTCGGCTCGTCGTAGAGGATGTACTTGGGCTCGATCGCGATCGCGCGCGCGAGCGCGACGCGCTTCTGCTGCCCGCCCGAGAGCTCGGCCGGCCGCTGCCGCCCGACGTTCGGCAGCTCGACGAGGTCGAGGCACTCCGCGGCGCGCTGCCGGATCTCGCGCCGCGAGAGCTCGGTGAACGTCCGCAGCGGGAACTCGACGTTCTCGATGGCCGACATCGAGTCGAAGAGGGCCCCGCCCTGGAAGAGGACGCCGAACTTGCGCCGCACCTGCCGCAGCTCGGCGTAGGTCAGCTCCGAGAGCGGCGCGCCGTCGACGATGACCTGCCCGGCGTCGGGCGTCAGCAGCGACACGAGGTGGCGCATGAGCACGCTCTTGCCCGAGCCCGAGCGCCCGATGATGCACGTCACCTCGCCCTCCGGAATCGTGAGCGAGACGTCGTGCAGCACGGTCCGGCTGCCGAAGCGCTTGGTGAGGTCGCGGATTTCGATCAACTCGGGTATCAGGTGACAGGTGAGCAGGTGGCAGGTGAGGGGCGACGGGACGGGGGGCATTCCACCTGTCACGTGCCACCTCGTCACCTGCCACTCACAGGAGGACGGCCGCGCAGATGTAGTCCGCGAGGAGGACGTAGACGCAGCCGAAGACGGCGGCCTTGGTCGTCGCGTCGCCGACGCCCTCGGCCCCGCCCTTGGCCGAGTAGCCGGTGTAGCACGCGATCGACGTGATGACGAAGCCGAACGCGACCGACTTCACGAGGCCGAAGAAGATGTCGTAGGGCTTGAAGTAGAGCTGCGCGCCGGTCCAGAACGTCTGCGCCGAGAGCTCGCCGGACTGCGCGGCCACGAGCGCGCTCGTCGCCATCCCGACCGTCGTCGCGACGACGTAGAGGACCGGGAACATGAGCACGCCGGCGAGCACGCGCGGCACGACGAGGTAGCTCGTCGACGAGAGGCCCATCGCCTCGAGCGCGTCGATCTGCTCCTTGACGCGCATCGTGCCCAGTTCTGCGGCAATGCGCGCGCCGACGCGCCCGCAGAGCACGAACGCCGTCACGAGCGTGCCGAGCTCGAGCAGCATCGACTGCTCGGCGAACGTCCCGACGATGGACAGCGGCAGCAGCGGGTTCTCGAGCTGGTAGATGGCCTGGACCGTCGTCACGCCGCCGGCGAAGGCCGTCGCGAGGGCGACGATCGGGATCGAGTCGATGCCGACCGCGACCATCTGCGCGGCGAGGTTGCGCGCGTAGAGCCGCGGCGAGAGGTCGCGGGGGAGGTTGAACGCCCGCGCCATGAGGATGAAGTAGCGCCCGAGGCCCTCGAGCGCGGGCACGGCCGGGGCCACGAGCGCCGCGCCGGCAGCCCGCAGGCCCGAGAGTGCCCCGGCCGCGGGTGCCCCCGCGGCGCGGGACGTGTCGGGAGGGGAGAGCTCCATGAGGCGCGGTGACAGGCGGGTGGCAGCGGCGGTCGCGATCTTGCGGGCCAAGCTAGCGCCGTGCGGCGCGGGCCCGAGGTGGAAGGGCGTGAAGGCCGACGGCGGCAGGTGAGAACGTGGCACGTGGCAGGTGGACGCCCTGTGAGACGTGCCGCTTCTCTGTGCCCGTCTTCCACCTGTCACCTGAACACCTGCCACCTGCACACCCTCATGGCCAAAGCCAAGACCCGATTCGTCTGCCAGGATTGCGGCCACGAGTCCATCCGCTGGGCGGGGCAGTGCGCCGGCTGCGGCGCGTGGAACACGCTCGTCGAGGAGGCGACGCCGGTCGAGAACAAGGCCCCGGTGATGCGCTCGGGCGCGGCGACGGGCACGGCGGCCCGCCTCGGGGCGGCGTACGGCGCGTCGCGGCCGCAGCGCCTCTCGGAGGTCACCGTCTCGGAGCGCCACCGCCTCGTGACCGGCCTCGGCGAGTTCGACCGCGTCATGGGCGGCGGCGTCATGGTGGGCTCGCTGACGCTCGTCGCCGGCGACCCCGGCATCGGCAAGTCCACGCTCATGACGGACCTCACGCGCCGCTTCGACGGCTCGACGGTGCTCTACGTCACCGGCGAGGAGTCCGCGCAGCAGGTCAAGCTGCGCGCGCAGCGCATGGGCGTCGACACGGACGCGCTGTTCCTCTTCCCCGAGACCAACGTCGAGGCGATCCTCGCCGCGGCCCACGACATCCGGCCGGACGTGATGATCGTGGACTCGATCCAGACCGTGTACCGGCCCGACCTGTCGAGCGCGCCGGGCTCGGTCGCGCAGGTCCGCGAGTCCACGGCCGCCCTGCTCGACGTCACCAAGACGACCGACATGACGACGTTCCTCGTCGGGCACGTCACCAAGCAGGGCTCGATCGCCGGCCCGCGCGTGCTCGAGCACATGGTCGATACGGTCGTGCACTTCGAGGGCGACCGGCACCACGCCTACCGCATCCTGCGGGCGGTCAAGAACCGCTTCGGCGCGGCGAACGAGATGGGCGTGTTCGAGATGCGCGAGACGGGCCTGGTGGAGGTCGCCAACCCGAGCGCGCTCTTTCTCTCGGAGCGGCAGTTCGGGTCGTCGGGCTCGGCCGTCGTGTGCACGCTCGAGGGCACGCGGCCGCTGCTCGTCGAGGTGCAGGCGCTCGTGGCCGGGGCGAGCTACGGCACGCCGCAGCGCACGGCGACGGGCTTCGACAGCAGGAGGATGCAGGTGCTGCTGGCCGTGCTCGAGAAGCGCGAGGGCGTCCGCGTGTCCCAGAGCGACGTCTTCGTGTCGGTCGCGGGCGGCGTGACGCTCGCCGAGCCGGCGGCCGACCTCGGGGTGCTGCTGGCCGTCGCATCGTCCGCGCGCGACGTGCCCCTCGACTCGGGCACGGCCGTCGTGGGCGAGGTCGGGCTGGGCGGCGAGGTCCGGGCTGTGTCGCGCATCGAGGCGCGGCTGGCCGAGATCCGGCACCTCGGCTTCGAGAGCGCGATCGTCCCGCGGGCGGGCCTCAAGGGCATCACGGTCCCGAAGGGCCTCGAGCTGATCCCGGTCGGGCGGCTGGGCGAGGCCATCGACAAGGCGGGCGTCGGCAAGTAGAGGTGCCCCGCCGGGGCGTCTGAAGCGCGGTACCTGCCGGTGCACGCCGGCCGTCCAGCCCACACGTCCGGCGTGTTCGGTGCCGAGACGGGCGCGGTGCCGGTGCCGGCCGCGGTGCCGGCCGCGGTGCCGGGCGCGGTGCCCGAGACGCCCCGGCGGGGCGTCTCTACGAGAGGCGGTCCGGCCGCGTAGCTTGCGGGCCGTCCGCCCCGCCCGATGACCGCCGCCCCGCTCCGCCTCGCCCTGCGCGCGCTCGTCGCGGCGCAGCCCCGGCTGCCCGAGCCCGCACGGACGGCCGTCGCCGGTGCCATCGCCCTCGCGCCGACGCCCGCGGAGGCGGCCGACGAGCGCGCCATCGACGCCCTCCGCGCCCACCTCGCCGCGACCGACGCGACGGTCGCGGTCGTCGACTACGGGGCCGGCACGCGCGGCTCGAACGCGCCCGTCCGCCGCGTCGCCGACGTCTACCGGCGCGCGTCGAGCGGGCCGCTCTGGGGGCGCGTGATGACGGGCCTGGTGCGCGAGCTGCGGCCGGCGCGCGTGCTCGAGCTCGGCACCAACCTCGGGATGTCGGCGGCCCACATCGCGTCCGCGCTGCGGCAGACCGACAGCGAGCGGGACGACGACCTCGGCGACGACGAGCGGTCCGCGCGGCCGGGCCGCCTCGTGACGCTCGAAGGCGCGCCCGCGCTCGCCGCGCTCGCGCGCCGCCACCTCGCCGCGCTCGGCCACGACGAGGACCGCGTCCGCGTCGTCGTCGGGCCGTTCGCCGAGATGCTGCCGGGTGTGTGCGCGAGCGACGGGCCGTTTGACCTCGTCTTCGTCGACGGCCACCACGAGCGGGAGGCGGCGCTGGCCTACGTCGCCGCCGTCCGGCCGCACCTCGCGCCCGGCGCGGTCGTCGTACTGGACGACGTCGAGCCCGGGCGACCGGTCCGCGCCGCGTTCCGCGCGCTTGCCGGCGAGGCGTCGGGCGCGGTGTGGCTCGGCAAGTGGGGCGTGCTCGTGTTCGGCGCGCCGGCCGACGCCGGCGGGGGAGCCCCGCACGGGCTCGCGCGTCCTACGGCCGCCCCGGCCGTCCCGAGCTAGCTGCACGCCCCTATGCCCGCCTCCCCGACCGTGGAGAAGACTCCCAAGACCGACGCCGAGCTGGTGTCGTCGTACCTCGACGACGGCGACCAGCGGGCGTTCTCGCAGCTGCTCGCCCGCCACCAGGAGCGACTTTTCGGCTACCTCGTCGGCATGGTCCGCGACCGCGAGGTCGCCAACGACCTCTTCCAGGAGACCATGTTCCGGGCCATCCAGGCCATGCACGACCGCCGCGGGTCGTACCAGGAGCAGCAGGGCCGCTGGCTCGCGTGGACGATGCGGATCGCGCGCAACGCCGCCCTCGACTGGCTCCGCAGCCGCAAGAAGTGGTCGGACGTCGACCGGAGCGCCAATGAGGACGAGGGCGCGTCGTTCTGGGACCGCCTCCCGGACGACGCCCCGGACGCGCAGGCGCTGCTCGGCCGCGACACGCTCTGGGCCGACGTCGAGCAGGCCATCGACACGCTCCCGCCCGAGCAGCGCGAGGTGGTGCTGATGCGCCACCAGTCCGAGCTCACCTTCCGCGAGATCGCCGAGCTCACCGGCGTCTCCATCAACACGGCTCTCGGGCGGATGCGCTACGCGCTGATCAACCTCCGCAAGACGCTCGAACCCGAGTACTTCGACGAGACGACGGCCGACGTGCCCGGCGCGCCGCGCCCCGCTCGCGTCGGCTAACGCAGCGGAGTGGCCCGCCGCCGTCCACTCGGGGCGACACGACTGCCGCCCCTGCCACACACCAGAACGGCCGAACGCCCCGTTCGCTAGGTCCCTCCCCGACCCCGATGTCCGACGACGCCCTCCTTCCGCTCCGCCGCGCCTACCGCGCGGAGGTGCCCGGCAGCCCCGCTGCTGGCCCGGCCTCCGGCGTGCCGGCGGCTGTGCGGACCGAGACGGCCGTGCTCGCACACACGCGCGCGGCCGTCGAAGCCGCCATCGCCGCGCAGGACCGCCGCCCGGACGCCGCCGTCCTCGCCGCCGTCCTCGCCCGCGCCTCCGATGCCTCCGCCGAGGCGCTCGCGCCGCTCGCGGCCGTCCGCGCGCTGTACCTCGGCTCCGCCGGCGCGCCGGCCACGGCCGAGGCCACGCTGCTCTCGCAGACTCGCGCCGCCGTCGAGCTCGCGCACCGCCCCGCCGCGCCTTCCGCCGCCACGCTCGCCGCCGTCCTGGCCCGTGCGGCCGACGCGACGCGCCTCGCGCCCCGCCCGGACGACGCCGTCGCCGTGCCGGCGCTCGCGCCGCTCGCCGTCGCCTACGGCCTCCCGACGTCATCGGCGCACGAGGCGGCCGAGACCGCGCTCCTCGTCCAGACGCGCAGCCTGCTCGACCGCCGGCCCGTCCCCGCCGGCCCGTCCAACGCCGTGCTCGCGGCCGTGCTCGCGAAGGCGGCGTCGGTGAGCACGCCAGCGGCCGACCGACCCGCGCCGGCCGCCGACCGCTCCCCGCTCCGCGACGCCCGCCGCTTCCGCCGCGTCGGCGCGTGGACGAGCGCCGCGGCCGTGATGCTCGCTCTCGTCGTGGCGCTGCTGCCGCGCACGAGCGGCGCGCCCGAGATGCCGGCCGCCGACCAGGCCGCGCTTGCCCAGTCCGACCTCGCCGCGCCGACGCCCGCGCCGACGCCCGACTCGCCGCCCGCGGCGACGCCCGAGACGCCGAGCGCGCCCGCCGCACTCATCGCCGCGGCTTCTCCCACCGCCGTGCCGTCCGCCGCTGCGTCGCCCGCCGCCACGTTGCCCAGTGCCGCCCCGCGCGCCGCGCCTGCTCGGCGCGCCGCGCCTGCTCCGCGCGCCGCGCTGTTGCCCGACGTCGCTGTCGGCTCGAGCGCACCGCCGCCCTCCCGCCCCGCGCCTCCCGCCGCGGGGCCCACTACCGCACCTCGCGCCGCCCGCCCCGCCGAGACGCTCGAGGCCGCCCCGACGACCCGCCTCGCCGCAGCCGACGTCACGTCCGACGAGCCGACGTGGGACGCGCCGGCAGACGTCCGCGTCCTCTCGCTGCGCCTCCAGGCCCTCGGCCGCACCACGACCGACCGCGGGTGGGACGCCCCGGCTGAGGCCTTCGGCGCGCCGACGCAGGGGCTCGGCCTCTCGACGCCCGGCGTCCAGAGCGTCCGCCAGACCGTCCCCGCCGCGCGCGCCCGACTGTCCACCGACTTCTCCACCGGCGACCGATGACTGTCCGCGCGTTCGCTTTCGCTCTCGCTGCGCTCCCGGTCGCGGTTGCCGCCCAGCCCGTGCCCGCATCGGCACAGTCGGCGGCGCAGACGTCCCGCGAGGGGCATGTGCTCGAGATCCGCGACGGCCACGTCCACCTCGACGGCACGATGCTCGTCGATGCCGCGCCGCCCGGCCTCGACCTCACGGGCCTGACGTGGTCGCTGGACTACAGCGGCCCGATCACGCCCGTCCTCGGGATCGACGGGCAGGCGTACGTGCTCGAGCGTGGCCGCCTCGTCCGCTTCCAGGAGTCGGCGCGCGCCGGCGAGCAGGTCTACGTCGTCGGCGAGACGCAGCCGGCCCCGATGGACGTCGCGGCGATGGACGACGAGCGCGTCGCGCTCGTGAGCCAGGAGGCGTACCGCCGCGACCTCGCCGAGCGCGACCGCGCGCTCTACGCCCGGATGCAGCAGGAGCACGCGCTCGAGCTGCGCGTCGAGGCGCTCGCGGCGCAGGTCCGGCAGACGCCGCCCGGAGCCGAGCGGACGCGCCTGCGCGACGGCCTCCGGACGCGCCTCGAGGAGCTGTTCCGGCTCAAGCAGTCCAACCGCCGCGAGGAGGTCGGGCGGGCGCAGGCCGAGCTCGACAGCCTCCGCGCCCAGCTCGACGCGCGCGACGCCGAGCACGAGGCCATCATCGAGAGCCGCCTCCGCGGGATCTGCGGCGAGGAGTAGTTCCAGCCTCCGGCCCGAGCATTCGGTGTCCCGAGCGTCGTGCTCCGTTTCCCGGTCCGGGCAGGTGATTGCACGCGGACGGGCCCGTTCGTGCCATCCGTGACGGACTCCCGCGCGCCGCGGCGATTCTGGCACGATCTTGAAGCGTCCCGACGACTCCCGACGACCCGTAGCCCCGCGCCTGCCATGTCCGTTGCGTCTCGCCTCGCGTTCCTGATCGCGCTCACCGCCGCGCCGGTCGCGTCCGCGCCGGTCGCGGCCGCCGCTGCCGTCGGGTCCCGGCCGGCCGCCGCCGTCCGTGCCGTCTCGTTCGAGACGGCCGGGGCGGCGCTCACGGTCCGCGTCCGGACGTCGGCGCAGGTCGCCTCGTTCACGGTCGTGCGCGATGGCCGGACGGTCCGGCTCACGCTCGTCGGGGCCGACGTCGCGCCGGCGATGGAGCGCGGGCGCGCCGTGCCGCCCGTGCGCGACTACCGCGTCGACGCCGAGCCGGGCGGGGTCACGCTCACGTTCGACGCGCCCGGCGGATCGGTCCCGCGCGCCTCGCGCGACGCCCGCTCGCCCGACCTCCTGCTGACGTTCGCGCCGGACGAAACGGCTGTCCGCCGCGAGCCGCGCCCGGTCTCGCGCCGCGCCGCCGGCTGGGGCCGCCCGAGCGCCGACACGCCGCGCGCCGAGCCCGTCCGCGCCGAGCCCGTCCGCGCCGAGACGCGCCCCGCCGACGCCCGGCCCGCCGACACGCCCATCGCGGCCGCGCCGCGCACGCCGACGCGCCGCACGCGACGCCCGGCCGAGACGCCGGCCGCGAGCCCCGTCCCGTCCAGCCCGGCACCCGCCGGCGACGCCCCGACGGCCTCGGCGTGGCAGACCGCCCCGCCCGTCGTCGTGCCGTACACGCCCGAGGCGTCGGCCGTCTACGTCGCCAACGGCCGCAACTGGCGGCTGGACACCATCGTGCTCGACGCCGGCCACGGCGGCCACGACATCGGCGCGACCTACAACGGCGTCCGCGAGAAGGACGTCACGCTGGGCATCACGCTCGCGCTCGGCCGCATGATCGAGCAGGAGCTCGGCCTCCGCGTCGTGTACACGCGCCGCGACGACCACTTCGAGGAGCTCCGCGAGCGCGGCCGCATCGCCAACCGCTCCGGCGGCAAGCTCTTCGTCTCGGTCCACGCCAACGCCGCCCCGACCGCCCCGAGCGCGTCGGGCACGGAGACCTACTTTCTCGCCCCGCACCGGACGACGAGCGCGCAGGAGGTGATGGACCGCGAGAACGCCGTGATCCAGCTCGAGTCCGCGCCGGACCTCTACGCCGAGTACACGCGCCAGGGCGACATCCTGCAGGCGATGGCGATGAGCGCCTACCAGGAGGAGTCGCAGACGCTCGCGCGGCTCGTCGAAGGACGTCTGATGGGCCAGGGCCGCCGCAGCCGCGGTGTCAAGCAGGCCGGCTTCCTCGTCCTCTGGGCCGCCTCGATGCCGGCCATCCTCGTCGAGACCGGCTTCGTCTCCAACGCCGACGAGGCGCGCCTGCTCGGCAGCCGCGACGGCCAGGAGCGGACGGCCCGCGGCATCTTCGAGGCCATCGCGGCCTACCGCGACCAGTACGAGCGCGGCCTCCAGGCGGCAGCAGGCGGCTGAGCGAGCGTTCGTCCGCGTCGGAGCCGTGTGTGCCGGGCGCGAGTCGGCACAACGGGCCTCGGGCTCGGATCGAAACGGGGCCGGCCAAGTAGCAGGGGGCCACCCGCTGCCGCACTCCGCCCCATGCTCGAGGACACCGTCTCTGCCGTCACCGCCGCCGCCGACATGCTCCGCGCGCGCGTCGGCGACGCGGCCCGCGTCGGGCTCATCCTCGGGACCGGCCTCGGGCACCTCGCCGACGAGATCGAGGCGACGGCCGTCGTGCCGTACGGCGAGATCCCCGGCTTCCCGCTCTCGACGGTCGAGAGCCACACGGGCCGGCTCGTCGCCGGGACGCTGCGCGGCGTGCCGGTGCTCGCGATGCAGGGCCGCTTCCACCTCTACGAGGCCTACACGGCGCAGCAGGTGACCTTCCCGGTCCGCGTGATGGCCGCGCTCGGCGTCGAGACCCTCGTCGTGTCCAACGCCGCCGGCGGGCTGGACCCGGCCTTCGAGCGCGGCGACCTGATGCTGCTCACGGACCACATCAACCTCCAGGGCGCGAACCCGCTCACCGGACCCAACGTCGAGGCGTGGGGGCCCCGCTTCCCCGACATGTCCGAGGCCTACGACGCCGGGCTGCGCGCGGCGGCCGTCGCCGCGGCCGCGGCGGCGGGCATCCGGCTGCGGCAGGGCGTCTACGCCGCCGTCGCCGGGCCGAGCCTCGAGACGCGCGCCGAGTACGGCTGGCTCCGCGGCATCGGGGCCGACGCCGTCGGCATGAGCACGGTCCCCGAGGTGACCGTCGCGCGCCACATGGGCCTGCGCTGCATGGCTGTCTCGGTCATCACGGACGAGTGCGTGCCCGAGACGCTCGTCCCGGTCTCGCTCGCCGACGTCCTCGCGGCGGCCGCCGCGGCCGAGCCGAGCCTCACGCGCCTCGTCTCGGACGTCGTCGCCGGCCTCGGCGCGTAGGCCGCGCGGGAGCCGCCGGGGGCCCTCCGGCGCGCCCTGCCCGCGCCGCCGCCGCCGCGCCGTACCTTTCAGCCGTCCTCCGCTCCGCCATGCCGACCGTCTTCGAAGGCCACCTCGCCTCGCCGCCCGGCGCGCGCTACGCCGTCGTCGCGGCGCGCTTCAACGACACCGTCACGCGGCGGCTGCTCGACGGCGCGCTCGACGCCTTCGTGCGCCACGGCGCGCCCGACGACGCCGTCGACGTGGCGTGGGTGCCGGGCGCGTTCGAGATCCCGGCCGTCGCGCAGCGCCTCGCCGCGTCCGGCCGCTACCGCGCCGTGGTGTGCCTCGGGGCCGTCATCCGCGGCGCGACCGGCCACTACGACATCGTCGCCAACGGCGTCGCGAGCGGCTGCCAGAGCGTCGCGCTCGCGACGGGCGTGCCGGTCCTGATGGGCGTCCTCACCGTGGACTCGCTCGAGCAGGCGTGGGAGCGCGCCGGCACCAAGGCCGGCAACAAGGGCTTCGAGGCCGCGGCCGGGGCCGTCGAGCTCGCCAGCCTCGCCGACCGTCTCGACGCCGCCGACCGCGCGGCGGACGCTGCCGCCGGCAGCGCTGCCGCCTGACCTCCCGAGCCCCGCACCGCCTCGCCGCTTCGATACGCCGCACTCTCCCTCGACCTGCCATGCGGCATTCGCTCGGCCTCGCCTGTCTGCTCGGCGCGCTCTCGCTCGGCGTGCTCTCGCTCGCCCCACCCGCCTCGGCCCAGGCCGTCTTCCCGACCGGCCGCTGGCAGGCCTACCCGGCCTACACCAACGTCAGCGCCGTCGCGTCCGGCTTCGGGCGCGTGTGGGCCGGCACGCCGGGCGGCGTCTTCTCGTTCGCGCCCGCCTCGGGCGAGATCGAGCGGCGGACGGCCATCGACGGCCTCCGCGGCGGGGCCATCCAGACCCTCGCCACCGACGAGCGCCGGGGCGCGCTCTGGATCGGCTATGCCGACGGCGCGCTCGACCGCCTCGACGTCGAGGACGGGACGGTCCGCTCGGTCCTCGACATCGCCCGCAACACGCAGTACCCCTCGCGCGGCATCCGCCGGCTGCGCGTGCAGGGCGACAGCCTCCTCGCCGCGACCGACTTCGGCGTCGTCGTGTACGACCTCGTGCGCGGCGAGGTCCGCAACACGTATGCCCGGCTGGGGGCGATCCCGCCGGCGACGCCCGTCAACGACGTCCTCTTCGCGCCGCTGCCCGACGGCCGCGCCGGCCTCTGGCTCGCCACCGACGCCGGCATCGCCACCGCCGCGGCTGCCGACCCGGCCCTGCAGAGCCCGGCCGCGTGGACGGCCGACCCCGGCTTCCCCAACCGCGCGCTCAGCCTCGCGCTGTTCGCCGATAGCGACCCTGCGCCGAGCGTCCACGTCGGCGGCGGGCCGGCGGCGGCGCGCGACCTCTACGAGCGCCGCCCCGGCGGGCAGTGGCGGCGCGTCCTCTTCATCGGCGACGACCTGACGACGCTGTTGGCCGACGGCACCCGGCTGCTCGCGCTGCGCGCGTTCTCGGTCCTCCAGTACACCGTTCCCCCGGCGACCGCCAACTACGTGCCCGCCGGCGCGACGGCCATGCGCGGCATGGCCCTCGGCCCGGACGGCCGCGTCTGGCTCGGCGACGCCGCGCTCGGCCTGTTCCCGCTGCCCCCGCGCGCGGCTCCTGACGCGGCGGTGGCGTTCGCGCCCGAGCCGGTCGTCCCGGAAGGGCCGTTCTCGAACAGCTACTCCGACATCGACGTCGCGCCCGACGGGACCGTCTGGACCGCCTCGACTCGCGTCGACGCCGCGCAGACGTCGGCCGTGAGCCGGCTCGACCCCGAGTCCGGCCTCTGGGCGTTGCGCCTGACGCGCGCCGAGCCGGCCGTGCTCGGGCAGTCCGACCTCTTCAGCCTCCGCGTCGGGCCCGACGGCCGCGTCTACATCGGGACCGAGGGCGACGGGCTCATCGTGATCGACCCCGACGGGGCGACCGTCCGCTACGACGAGACCAACTCCTCGCTGCGGCCGTACGTCGGGCAGCCGACGAGCTTCGTCCAGGTCACCGACGTCGGCTTCGAGCGCGGGGCGGTGTGGGTCGTCAACACGCAGTCCGCCGTCCCGCTCCAGTACTTCGCCAGCAACGGCACGACGGTCGGGCTGCCGTACCCGGCCGGCACGTCGGGCACGAACGGCAGCCGCACGCGCCTCGCCATCGACCACCTCGGCCAGAAGTGGCTCGCGCTCGACGGCGGCGGCCTCATCGTGTGGGACACCGGCGCGGACCCGGCCTCGCCCGCCGACGACCGCGGCCGCCAGTACCGCGGCCAGGGCACGATCGCCACCGGCGGCCTGCCCGGCCCCAACGTCGTCGACGTCGTCTACGACGGCGACAGCCGCGTCTGGATCGGCACCAACCGCGGCATCGCGACCGTCTTCCAGCCGGGCTCGGTGTTCTCCTCGGACCCGGCCGTCGGCGTGCCGCAGTTCACGCTCACGCCGACGCAGCCCGACGGCTCGCGCGGGTCCTTCCTGCGCGACGTCGTCGTGAACGACCTCGAGGTCGACCCCGGCGGCCGCGTGTGGGTCGCGACGACGTCGGGCGCGTACCTCGTCGCGCCGGACCCGAGCGGCTCGGGCTTCGTCGCCCTGCGCGAGATCAACGCGGGCAACAGCCCGCTGCCGAGCAGCAACGTCCGCCGCATCGCCGTCCGCCCCGGCGACGGCCGCGTCTTCATGTCGACCGAGGCCGGCCTGTTCTCGGTGTCCGGCGACGCGACGGCCCCGGTCGCGGGCTCGGACCGTCTCCGGGCCTCGCCGAGCCCGTTCCGGCCGTCCGACGCGCGCGGCGTGACTGTGTCGGGCCTCGCGACGGCCCGCTCGACCGTGCGCGTGCTCACGCTCGCGGGCGAGGTCGTGCACGAGGCCGAGGCGACGGGCGGCTCGTTCACGTGGGACGGCCGCGACGACCGCACGCGCGAGCTCGTCTCGTCGGGCGTCTACCTCGTCGCGGCCGTCGGCACGGACGGGTCCACGGTGACGGGCAAGGTGGCGGTGATCCGGTGACGCGGGCCCGGCAGCGCCGCACGCCTTCCGGATTCTTCATCCGGCGGCGTGCCCGGGCGTCGTAGGTTCGGCGTCCCGTGCGGGCCGTGAGGTGCCGCCGGGCTGCTCCGGCAGCGGTATGGTGGCTGTAGCTCAGTTGGTTAGAGCACCCGGTTGTGGTCCGGGAGGTCGCGGGTTCAAGCCCCGTCAGCCACCCACATGCGCGGTGAGGCGCGCGAGCCGCCCGGCTGCCTCGGCAGGCCGGGCGCTCTCGTGTCCGGCCGGGACGCCCTGGCGGGTCTGGCGGGCGGTTGCCGGGAGCCCGCGGCGCGCGCTCCCGGCGGAGGCGGGTGCGAGATTCGGAGCGGCCCCACCGTCCGCCCATGCGAGCCTACATCGCCAACACCGACGCCGACTGGTACCGGCACCTCGCCGGGCTCGCCGCCGGCCCCGGCGGGCTCGACGAGGCCAACTTCTGGAAGCCCTCCGGCAGGCAGGCCTTCAAGGCGCTCTCGTTCGGCGAGCCGCTCGTCTTCAAGCTCAAGAAGGCGCACGGGCACGCCGTCGTCGGCTTCGGCCTCTTCGCGGCCTTCCGCCGCCTGAGCATGCGCGAGGCGTGGGACGCCTTCGGCGGGGCCAACGGGGCGGCCTCCCTCGGCGAGGTCGTCGCGCGTGTCGGGCGCTACGTGCGCACGCCGCCCGGCGAGCCGTTCCCGCGCTCGCACCGCATCGGCTGCATCCTGCTCGCCGCGCCGGTCTTCTTCCCGCGCGAGATGTGGGTGCCCGGGCCGGCCGCCTGGGCCGACAGCACCGTCACGGGCAAGACCTACGACGCCTCGGACGGCGAGGGCCGCCGCATCTGGCAGGCCTGCCTGGACCGCGCCGCCACGCTCGGGCAGGCACTCGACCTCGCCCCGCCGGCGACCGTCCGGCAGCCGGGCGCTCAGGCCCCGCTGTTCCCGACGGACCCCGCCGAGCGCTACGGGACGCCGCAGACGGTCCGCCCGCGCCTCGGCCAGGGCACCTTCCGCTACGCGCTCGAGCAGGCCTACGGGCGCTGCGCCGTCACGGGCGAGCACTCGCTCCCGGCCCTCGACGCGGCCCACATCACCCCGTTCGGGGCCGACGACGCCGGCCACACCCTCGAGAACGGCCTGCTGCTCCGCGCCGACGTCCACCGCCTCTTCGACCGCGGCTACGTCACCGTCACGCCGGACTACGAGTTCCGCGTCAGCCGCCGCCTCCGCGAGGACTACGACAACGGCCGCGCCTACTACCAGCATGACGGGCAGACCATCTGGACGCCGGCCGCGCCGTACCCGAAGCCGGACCCCGAGCGCCTCGGCCGGCACGCCTCGACGGTCTTCCTCGACGCATGAGCCTGGAGGTCGTCCGGATCTGCCGGGGGCGAGCCCTCTTCGGCCCGCCTCGCCGGAGAGGTGCGGGGGCTCTGCCCGGCGTGGAGCCCGGCACGGGTAGCCCCCGCTCGCCCTTGCCGTGAGGCTGCGGCCTGGTCGGCACCGAGTCCTGCACGCCGCCGTTCAGCGCCGCCGGCGCGGTTGGCATCGCCTCCGTCAGCCGCTCCACCGCGCCGATCACGCGGGCCTGCGCGGCGGTGAGCGTCTCGGCGAGGCCGCGGACCTCGGCCACGCGTCTATCCGGAGCCCACCGTGCGCACGGCCCCGACCCTGTCTGTCTTGCGGAGCGGCCCCGGATCATCACCTTCACCGCTGGCGACGACGCGCGGTGGCCCTCACTCGACCGCCGCATCGCTCGATCCGAGCGCGGCCACGCCCGACTCTGCCAGCGCCTGCAGCGCTGCGGCCCGCCCGGTCGCGAGGCAGCCGGTGATGAGCCAGCCGCCCGTCG
>JAYWIE010000132.1:0-15944 GCA_043789155.1 Rubricoccaceae bacterium
CGTCGCCGCGCGAGTTCGTCGCGGACCTCGCGCGGCGCTTCGCGCTCGTGCCGCCCGCGCCGGGCGGGCGCGCCTACGAGGCCTCGGCGCTGGCGTGGCGCATCGCGCGCCTGCTGCCGGCGCTCGGCGGGCCGGCCTTCGCCCCGCTCGCGGCGTACCTGGACCGGCAGGCCGAGACCGAGCGCTCCGGCGGCACCTTCGCCCTCGCGACGCGCCTCGCCGCCGCCTTCGACGACTACCAGGTCTACCGCCCGGCCGTGCTCGAAGCGTGGGCGGCCGGCCGCACGGGGAGCAGCCCGCACGAGGCGTGGCAGGCCGAGCTCTGGAAGACGCTCACCGAGGAGCTCATCCTCGCGCCCGACGGCACGCCCGAGATCGACCGCGCGACGATGGTGCGCCGCCTCACGGCCCGCCTCGCCGGGGCGAGCACGGCGACGCTGCCGCGCCGCGTCTCGCTCATCGGGACGCCCCTTCTGCCGCCGTCGTACCTCCGCGTGCTCGTCGCGCTGGCCGAGCACGTCCCGGTGACGATCTACGCCGTCGTGCCCGGCCGCGACGCGGGCGCGGACGGGACGGCCGCGCCGCCGTTCGGCGCGCCGGCGCGGCACCCGCTGCTGCACGCGCTCGGCGGCCACACGCGCGACACGGCCGACCTCTTCGACGCGCTCGGCGTGCCCGCGGCCGTCCACCTCGAGACCGCCCGCCCGGCCGGCCCGCGCTCGGCCCTGCATACGCTCCAGGCCGCGCTCGCGACCGACACGCCGCCGGCCGGGCGCGTCGGCCTCGGCCCCGCGGACCGCTCGCTGCGGGTCCTCGACGCCCACTCGCCGCTGCGCGAGATCGAGGCCCTGCGCGACGAGATCTACGACGCCTTCGAGACGATCCCCGGCCTCAAGCCGTCCGACGTCGCGATCCTCGTGCCGGACCTGCCGACGTACGCGCCGCTCGTCGAGGCCGTCTTCGCGACCGCGGCCCCGGCCGTCGCCGGGCGAAAAGCGCCGGCCGCGCCGCTGCCGGTCCACGTCGCCGACCCGCCACGCGGGGCCGAGCGCCTCGTGCTCGATGCCTTCGATCGCCTGCTCGGCCTGCTCGACGCGCGCGCCGCGGCGAGCGACGTCCTCGGCCTGCTCGACGTGCCCGCCGTGCGCCGCGCGGCCGCGCTCGACGAGTCCGAGATCGCGACCGTCCACGCCTGGGTGCGCGTCGCGCGCGTCCACTGGGGCCGCGATGCCGAGCACCGCGCGGCCCACGCCCCGGACGGCCACGACGCCGGCGACGACTCGGGCGACGGCGCCGCAGGCGAGGACGGCGACCTGCACACGTGGCGCTTCGGGCTGGACCGGCTCCTGCTCGGCGTCCTCACCGGCCCGACCGAGGCCGTCGTGATGGGCCGCCGGCCGGTCGGCGAGGGCACGCTCGACGCGGCGGACCTGCTCGGCCGCCTCGCCGAGTGGCTCGACGCCCTCTTCGCGGCCCTCGACGCGCTCCGCGCGCCGCGCCCGCTCGCCGCGTGGGCCGACGCCCTCCTGCTGTTCGTCGACCGCGTGCTCGCGCCCGAGGGCTCGGACGAGGGCCGCGCCGTCGTCGCGCTCCGCGCCGCCGCCGACCGCCTCGCGACGCTCCGCCCGGCGGGCACGGACACGCATGGCGCAGATGCCACCGACGAGCCGGCCGTCGCGCTCGGCGAGGTCCGGGCGCACCTCGGCCACGCCCTCGCCGCGCTCGACCGCGACGAGCCGTACCTCACGGGCCGCATCACGGTCCTCGACCCGGCAGCGGCGCGTCACGTGCCGTTCCGCGTCGTCGCGTTCGTCGGGCTCGGCGACGCCTACCCGCGCTCGGAGAGCCGACCGGCCTTCGACCTGCTCGCCGCGCGCGCCGAGCCCGGCGACCCGGACCCGGCCGGGACGGACCGCCAGACGTTCCTCGACGCCGTCCTCGCGACCCGCGACCGCCTCGTGCTGACGTACGCCGGCCGCTCGCAGCGCGACGGCACCGAGCGCGCCGCCTCGGCCGTGCTCGACGCGCTCCTCGACACGTGCGCGATGACGTTCGACGCGCCCGAGCGCCTCGTCGTGCGGCACCGCCTCCAGCCGTTCAGCCCGGCCTACTTCTGCGGCGGCGGCGATGCCTCGGGCGAGACGCCGCTCTACACCTACGCCGCCCAGAACCGGCCAGCCTCGGGCCGCCCGCGCCCGCCGGCCCCGTTCTTCGACCCGCCCCCGCTCGACACCGACGTCGGCGACGACGACGCGCCCGTCGAGACGACCGTCGACGCGCTCGCGGCGGCGTGGGCGCACCCGGTCCGCGCCTTCTGCCAGGCCCGCGGCCTGCGCCCAGACCTCGCCGACGCGGACGTGCGCGACGACGCGCCGGCCGAGCTCGACGCGCTCGACCTCTACGCCCTCAAGGACGGCCTGCTGGCGCTGCTCGCATCGGGCGAGACGCCGTCGGGGGCCTACGACGCGCTCCGCGGGACGGGCGTGCTGCCGCCGGGTGCGCTCGGCCGCGCGTGGTTCGACCACGCCCACGGGCTCGTCGCGGCCGTCGCCGAGCGGGCCGGCGCGGTCGGCGTCGCGCGCCGCGTGCCGGTCGCGGTGGAGGACCCGGCGTGGCGCGTCGGCGGGACGCTGCTCGTGGCCCCGGGCGGCGTGCTGCGCGTGCGCGCCGGGCGCGTCCGCCCGCGCGACCTCGTCGGCGGGTGGGCGGCGCACCTCGCGGCGAGCGCGGCCGGTGTGGCGTCGCGGACGGTCGTCGTCGGGCAGGACCGCGCCGCAGCGTTCGCGCCCGTCGCGCCGGACGCGGCGCGGGCCGTGCTTCAGGCGCTCGTCTGCGGCGCGCAGGCGTTCGGCCATGCGCCCGTCCCGCTCTTTGAGCACGCCTCGCACGCCTACGCCGAGGCGATGTGGAAGATGAAGCGGCCCGACATGACGGCGGCGGCCGAGCGGATGGGCCGTCCGCGCGCGTGGACGCCCGTCCGCGTCGGCCACGCCTTCGCCGTGGGCCGGGCCGAGGCCTTCGAGCCCGCCCTCGCCGCGGCGCGCAAGGCCTACGACGACCCGTACAACCGCTGCGACGCGACCGACGCCTACGTCGCGCTGTGCTACCGCCACCTCGCGCCCGCGGACGCCTTCCCGGACGCGCTCGACCGCTGGGCGCGCACGCTCTGGGCCCCGCTCATGGCGGCCCTGGAGCCGTAGCCGGGCCGGGAACATCGGCGGTCCCGCGACGCCCGCGGGGGCCGGCCGCGGGGGCCATCCCCGGATTCTCCACCGCCCCGCGGGCTCCGAACGGCTACGTTCGGCGTCTGTGCCGTTTCCGCATCTCCTGGCCGTCCGCCGGCCCCCGCCCATGTCCGACACGCCCGCCTCCGAGCGCACGACCACGATCCGCCCCGTCACCGACGTCGACTACGCCCTCGACGTGTTCCTGCCCGCCGCCGCGCTCGAGCCGCTCGTCACCGAGGCGCTCAAGAAGCAGCGCGGCCAGATGAACCTCAAGGGCTTCCGGCCGGGCAAGGTGCCCCTCTCGATCGTCCGCAAGATGGTCGGGCCGCAGCTCGCGGTCGAGATCGCCGAGCAGGCCATCGGCGACGCCTTCCGCTCGGCGGTCGCCGAGCCGGCCGAGCTCGACGTCATCGGGCAGCCGCGCCTGGCCGAGCTCGACTTCGACCCGACGGCCGCCGAGGCCGACCTCCGCGCGGTCGTGATGTTCGGCGTCCGCCCCGAGATCGCCCTCGCGGACCTCGACGGCGTCCCGGTGACGCGCCTCGTGAAGGCCTTCACCGACGACGATGTCGAGGCCGACGTGCAGCGCCGCCGCGACATGGCCGCGACCGAGGAGGACGCGCCCGAGGGCACGGCCCTCGCCCTGGAGCACACCGCCGTCGTCGACATCACGCCCGTCTCGGCCGAGGGTGAGGCCACCGGCGGCACGCAGTCCGGCGCGCGCCTCGTGCTCTCCAACCCGGACCTCCGGCCGGAGATGCTCGCCGCGCTCACGGGCAAGACCGCCGGCGAGACCGTCCGCGTCGAGCTGCCGCACCTGCACGGTGAAGGCGAGGAGGCCGACCATGACGAGCACGTCGACCGCTACGACGTCACCGTGGCCGAGGTCAAGCTCCGCGTCGTGCCCGAGCTCGACGACGCGTTCGTCCGCGAGCAGACGCAGGGCAAGGTCGAGACCGTGGACGGGCTCCGCGCCGAGGTCCGCGAGGAGCTCGAGCGGTCGTGGACGCAGCGCTCCCAGCAGGCGCTCGAGGCCAAGATGGTGGACCAGTTCGTCGCGGCCCACGCGGGCATCCAGGTTCCCGAGGTGCTCGTCGAGGGCGCGCTCGACGCCATGCTCGACGAGGCCCGCCAGCGCGGCGGCGGCGCGCTCCCGCCGACGTTCGAGGTCGACGCCTTCCGCGAGCAGAACCGCGAGCGCGCCGAGGGCCAGGTCCGCTGGCTGCTCGTCAAGGACGCGCTCGTGCGCGAGGAGGGCATCGAGGTCGGCGAGGACGCGCTCGACGCCGAGTTCGCGCGCCTCGCCGGCCAGGGCGGCGACGCCGACATGGTGCGCCAGTACCTCAAGAGCCAGCCCCAGATGCTGGACCAGATGGCGGACCACCTGCTCAACCAGCAGGTCTTCGCAGCGCTCGAGCGCCGCTTCACCGTCGTCGACAAGACCCGCGAGGACCTCGAGCGCGAGAGAGGCCAGTAGCCAGTATCGGCGGCTGGTGCCGCCGAGGAAGTGGCCAGTGGCAAACGGACTACTGGCCACCTCCCACTGGCGCGGCACCGGCCGCCCGGAACCGCGCCGTCCACCTCGGGTGAACCGTCCGCCCCCACCGAACTCCCCCCCCCCGATGAGCGACCAGATCAGCGACTTCGTCACATTCGCGAAGGGCATCACGTCGATGCCCGCCGGCATCCACTCGGGCGGCTTCGACGCCGCGCCGATCCACAACTTCGTCCCGATGGTCGTCGAGCAGACGAGCCGCGGCGAGCGCTCGTACGACATCTTCTCGCGCCTGATGAAGGACCGCATCGTCCTCTTCGGGACGCCGGTCAACGACCAGACGGCCAACCTCGCCGTGGCGCAGTTGCTCTTCCTCGCCGCCGAGGACCCTGACAAGGACATCAACCTCTACGTCAACTGCCCCGGCGGCGCGGTGTACTCGGGCATGGCCGTCTACGACACGATGCAGTTCGTCAAGCCCGACGTGGCCACGATCTGCGTCGGGCTGGCCGCGTCGATGGGCTCGATCTTCCTGCTCGGCGGAGCCGCCGGCAAGCGGACCGCCCTGCCGAACTCGCGCATCATGATCCACCAGCCGTCCGGCGGCGGCGGCGGGCAGGCGACCGAGATCGAGATCCAGGCCAAGGAGATCCTGTTCATCCGCCAGCGCCTCAACGAGATCATCGCGCACCACACCGGCCAGCCGGTCGAGAAGATCGAGCGCGACACCGAGCGCGACAACTTCATGAGCCCGGTCCAGGCCAAGGAGTACGGCCTCATCGACACCGTGCTCGGGGCCGGCGTCGGCGAGCCGGCCAAGGACATCGTCGAGATGGAGAAGGCCTCCGAGAACGACGCCGCGGCGACGCGCCCGACGGGCGAGTAACCTGGCCCTGACGTCTTTCGGCGTAACCCCGCCCCGGCGCTCACGCGAGCGCCGGGGCGGCGCTGTGTCAGGCGTCTGTCCAGACGCGGCAGGTCGCCGCGAGGCGCTCGGCGGCGTCACGGGCGCGGGCGGCGTCCTCGAACGCGCCGAAGACGGCGCTGCCCGAGCCCGACATCGCGGCGTAGCCGGCCCCGGCGTCGCGGAGCGCGTCGCGTGCGCGTGCGATGGCCGGGTGGCGGGCACAGATCGGGGCCTCGAAGTCGTTGGCGACGTCGCGCCGCCACCGCGCGAGGTCGTCCGAGAGGATCGCCGCGCGGAGGTCCGGCCGCGGCCGGTCGTCGGGGACGACGAGCGCGTACGCCTCGGCCGTCGAGACGTGGACGCCCGGCACGGCGACGACGAGCGCGAAGGGGCAGCGCCACGGCGTCCCGTCGTCGTGCGCGAGCGGCACGAGGCGCTCGCCGCGGCCCGTCGCGACCGCCGGCGCGCCGACGAGGAAGAAGGGGACGTCCGAGCCGAGGCCGGCCGCGAGCGCGTGGAGGTCGCGCTCGGGGGCGTCGAGACGCCAGAGGTCGGCGCAGAGGCGGAGCGCGGCCGCGGCGTCCGACGAGCCGCCGCCTAGCCCGGCACCGTAGGGCACGCGCTTGTCGAGGGTGAGCGCGGCGCGGGGCTCGACGGCGGCGTGGCGAGCGAGCGCGAGCGCGGCCCGCACGACGAGGTTCGAGGCGTCCGTGGGCAGGGCCGGGTCCGAGCACGCGAGCGCGAGCGCGTCGGCAGACTGTGCGGTGAGCCGGTCCGCCCACCCGACCGGCAGAAAGGCCGTCTCGAGGTCGTGGTAGCCGTCCGGGCGGCGGCGGAGCACGCGCAGGCCGAGGTTGAGCTTGGCCGGGGCGTCGCGGGCGAGCGGGGGCACGGGGGAAGAGTCGGCGAAGCGGCGGCGGGGCACGGACTCGCGGCTTGGCGGCCCGGAAGGGTGCAACGTACCTTCGCAGGTCGCACGCCGCTCTCCCTACTCCCGCCTCATGGGTGTCTCTGTCCGCGGGACCGTCCTGGCCGCCGCCTACCTGATCGCCGTCGCTGGCGCGGGGCGGCCGGCCGCCGCTCAGGTGCCGGTGCTGCCCGGCGGCCGGACGGCGCAGAACGGGAGTCTCGGCTCGCCGCCGGTCCCCGTCTCGCAGCGGTCCAGCGGCTCCGAGCGGATCGCGCTCGAGGGGGCCGTCGACGCCGACACCTACCTCGTCGGGCCGGGCGACGGCTTCACCGTCGTCATCGGCGGGCCGCTCGCGCGGCAGGTGCTCGCCGTCGTCTCGGCCGACGGCCGCCTCATCGTGCCCGAGGCGGGCTCGTTCGCCGCGGCCGGGCGGAGCCTCGCGCGCGTCCGCGCCGAGGTCCAGGCCGCCCTGCGGGCGCGCTACCAGAACGTCACGACGGACATCGCGCTGAGCGCGCCGCGCGAGTTCTACGTCCACGTCTCGGGGCGCGTACCGCAGCCGGGCCGCCACCTCGTGCCGGCCGTCGCGCGCGTCGAGGACGCGCTCGTCGCGGCGAGCGGGACCGACATCTACTCGCTCGCGCAGTACACGGCGGGCGTGGACCGGACCGAGACGCGGTGGCCCGCGTTGCGCAGCGTGTCCGTCGAGCGCCGCTCGGGCGCGTCGCGCGTCGTGGACCTCATGCGCTACTTCGCCACCGGCGACCTCGACGCCAACCCGTACCTCCAGGACGGCGACGCGGTCTACATCCCGTCCTTCGACCCGCTCGTCGAGGGCGTCGTTGTGGCCGGGGCTGTGGACCGGCCGGGCACCTACGACGTCCGCGACGGCGACACGGCGGCGGACCTGCTGACGGTCGCGGGTGAGGACCCGGCGCGCATCGCGCGCGTGCGGCGCGTGCGCCCGGGCGTGGCGGGCGTCCGCGAGGTGCCCTACGCCGAGGCGCGCACGCTCGACGTCCGCCCGCGCGACCAGATCTACGCCGTCTCGTCGGCCCCCGATGCGGACCGCGTCGAGGTCGTCGGGGCCGTCCGCTTCCCGGGCCTGTATCCCGTCACGTCGGGCGAGACGACGGTCGAGGCGCTCGTCGGGATGGCGGGCGGGCTGCGCGAGGACGCCCTGCTGCGCGGGCTGCGCCTCGAGCGCCGGCCGCGCGCGACCGCGACCACCGCCGCCGGCGACGCCGGGGCAGACGCGACGCCGGGCGCGACGCCGGGTGCGGCGACAGACGCGGCGTCGGGCACGGCGTCAGACGTCGCGGTCGAGACGGACCTGCTCGGCGGCCTGTTCGGGCGTCAGTTCTACGAGCGCCAGACGCAGCGCGTCGCGCGCGTCGCGCTCGACCCCGTCGGGGCCGTGGCCGGGACGCAGGCCGTCCGCCTCCGCGGCGGCGACGTGCTCACGGTGCCCTTCGACAACGGCCTCGTCCGCGTCTACGGCCGCGTGCTGCGCGGCGGCTACGTCCCGTTCGTGCCCGGCGCGACGGCGGCGGCCTACGTCGCGCAGGCCGGCGGCGTCGGTGCAAGCGCGTCGACTGTCTACGTCGTCGACGCGGCGACGGAGCAGCTCGTCGCAGGCGGCGAGACGGCCGTGCAGCCCGGCGACGCCGTGTTCGTCAACAGCCTGCCCGCGCCCGAGACGGCCGAGTTCGCGCAGCTCGCGCTTCAGGAGCGGCAGGACGCCCGCGAGGACGCCCGCGACCGCCGCCAGTCTCGGGCGACGTTTTTCACCGCCGTGCTGGGCGTCGTCGGGACGGCCGTGTCGGCCGTGCTCGCCTACGCCGCGCTGACGCGCAACTGATCCGCGCCCCCGCGCGAGCCCATGGCCCTGACGACCCAGCAGACCTCCTCCGGCGACGGCCCGCCGCCCGGCGTCGAGCCGGCCGTGTGGGCCAACGCGCCAGAGACGCCAGTAGCAGCGAACGCGCCCGGCGTGGACACGCCTGGCGTGGAGACGTCCGGGACGGACGCGCTGTGGGTGCTCGTCGCGGCCGTGTGGCGGCGGCGCTGGCTCATCGCGGCCTTCACCGTGCTCGCGGCCGCGGCGTCGGTCGCCGTCGCGCTGTGGCTGCCGAACTACTACCGCGCCGAGGCCCGCGTGATGCTCCCCGCGACCGGCGGCGGCTCGTCGATGTCGTCGCTCGTGGAGAGCGTCGCGCCGGGGGCGAGCGCGCTGCTCGGCGGCGGCGGCGGCGGCAACTACACGCGCTACCTCGCCATCCTGACGAGCCGCGGCGTCGCCGAGCGCGCCATCGCCCGCTTCGACCTCGTGCGCGTCTACGACGTCGCGGACCGACCGTCGCCCACAGAAGCCGCGCTCGAGGAGTTCCAGAAAAACGCCACGTTCGACGTCAGCCTCGAATACAACTACATGGCAGTCGGCGTGCGCGACCTGAGCCCGCGCCGGGCGGCGGCCATCGCGAACTACCTCGTCGGGGAGTTGAACACGGAGAGCACGCGCCTGTCGAGCGAGGCCGCGAGCGAGCGCCGCGTGTTCATCGGGCGGCGCCTGAGCGAGGCCGAGGCGGCGCTGGACTCGGTCCAGGGCCGGATGCAGGCCTTCCAGGAGCGGTCGGGCGTGACCGAGCCGGCCATACAGGGGCAGGCCGTGATGTCGGCCATCGCCGCGGCGTCGACCGGCGTCGCGCAGGCGGAGATCTACTACCAGTCGCTCGTGGCGCTCTACGGCGACACCGGCGAGAACGACGAGGTCCGGGCAGCGCGGGCCACGCTCGAGGCTGCGCGCGCGCAGGTGGCCCGCCTCACGTCGGGCGGGAGCGCGCTGATGCCGGTGCCGCTCTCGGACCTCCCGCAGGTCGGCCGCGAGTACGCGCAGCTCAAGCAGGAGCAGCTCATCCAGACGCAGATCATCACCGCCGTGCGCCCCATGTTCGAGCAGGCGACGTTCGGCGAGCGGCAGGTGACGTCGGCGGTGCAGATCATCGACCGGGCCGTCGAGCCGGTGCTCAAGTCGGACCCGAAGCGGTCGTCGATCGTGCTCGGGGCGACGCTCTCGGCGCTCGTGCTCGCGGTCGCGTTCGTGGCCGGGCTGGCGCTGCTTCGCCTCGGCGCGCCGCGGGCGGCGAAGCGGATGGTGCAGGCCGAGGCCGCGCTCTCGGCCCGGCAGTCCGGGTAGCGCGTGCCACACGACGCGTCCGCCCCGAGTCTGCCGCGCGACGGCGCGCGCGACAGCGCGCGCGAGGCCGCGCTCGCGCGTCACCTGTTCGCGTGGGGGGCGGCCGCGCTCGTGCTGCTCACCGCCGCGGGGCTCGCCGTCTCGTTCGGCCTCGCCGTCGTCGCGCCCGGGCTGATCCTCGCCGTCCCGGTTGCGCTCGTCGCGGTCGTGGGCGGGGGCGCGCTGCTGGCGTCGGGGCAGTGGGCGGCCGGCGGCGCGGTCGTGCTGTCGCTGCTGCTCTCGGGCGTCGCGGACCAGTTCCCGGCCGGCAAGATCGTGTTCGGCCTCTACCTCGCCACGTTCGTCGGGACGTGGTACGTGCCGCGGTGGGCGGCTGGCGAGCGGATGGTGGTCTCCCGCACGGACGCGCTGGCCGCGCTGCTGATCGTGCTCGCGACGGGGTTCGGGCTCGCGCTCGGGCTGGCGATGGGCAACCCGGCCGGCGAGATCGTGGGGCAGTACCAGGCCTTCATCCCCATCCTGCTGTACTTCCCGCTCAAGGAGACCTGCGCGCGCGCGCGCCTCGGGCCCGAAATCGTCGCCGGGGCCATCGTCGTGCTCGGCGTCGCCGCCGCGGCCGAGAACGCGCTGCTTACGCAGGCCGCGCTTCAGGACGCGACCAAGCTCTACGAGATCATCGACGTCCGCGTGTCCTACGGCGAGATCATGCTGATGGCCTCGACCGTGATCGTGACGGGCCTGCTGATATCGGCGCGCCGGGTGACCCGCTCCGCTCCTCTGCTGGTCGTGTTTGGGATCGTCGTGGGCGGCCTGATCCTGTCCAAGTCGCGCGGGTTCTGGGTGGCCGCTCTGCTCGCGCTCGCCCTTTTGTTCGTGATGGCCCGTACCGAGCAGCGCACGCGGCTCATCGGGGTTGTGCTCGTCGGGTTCGCGCTGCTCGTCTCAGCTGCGATCGCACTCGTGCCGCAGTACGCGATGCTGCTCGGGGCCGGCATCGCCAAGCGCTTCCTGACGCTCTCGACCGCTGGCTCGGTGGATGTGTCGCTGCTGAACCGCTTCGCCGAGAACGTGGGCATCTGGCGGGAGGTCTCGCAGAGCCCCATTCTCGGGCATGGCTGGGGTGCGACGTACAGCTACCACAGCCTGCTCGTGCAGGGCACGCGCGTCTGGGGGTTTACCCACAACGCGTACTTCGGGCTATGGCTCAAGATCGGTCTGTGGGGCCTCGGGCTGGTCGTGGCAGTGTGGGCGGGGTGCGCCGGCGGGGGGCTGTCCGCGCTCCGCGACCGCCGGCTGACGCCGCGCCACCGCGCGCTCGCCGGGGCGGCCGGGGCCTCGCTCGTCGGGATCGCGCTTGTGGCGTACGCGTCGAGCCCGTTCGAGCTCGCGGACCAGATGACCGTCTTGACAGCGCTCTGGGCGATCGCGCAGGGGACGGCGCAGCGTGCGAAGTTGGCAGTGGACGGGGCCGCAGCATGAGCGTCGCCCGACGGATCGCCCGCAACGCCGGCGCGCTCGCGCTGTCGCAGGGGGCCGCGCTGGTGTTCAACTTCCTGACCTGGGCCTACCTCGCGCGCACACTCGAGCCGGCGCAGTATGGTGTGATCGGCTTCGGGACCGCCGTGCTGGCGTACTTCACCGTCGCGGTACAGCTCGGCTTCGACGCCGTCGTGACCCGCGAGGCGGCGCGGGACCCTGCGCGGCTGCCCGCGCTGGCCGGGCAGCTGACGGCGCTGCGGCTGCTGCTCTGCGCTGTCGCGCTCGCGGGCTACGTGGCGCTCGTCTTCGCTCTGCCGCGGCCGCCCGTGTTCCGGGCGACGCTGCTCGTGCTCGGGCTGCAGCTCGTCGTCGCCGCGACGCGCCTCAACTGGACGTTCCAGGCCGTCGAGGAGATGCGGACGGTGGCCGTGCGCGACGCGCTCGTGGCCGTGCTCAACGCGGCGGCCGTGTTCGCGCTCGTCCGCCGACCCGAGCAGGTCGTGCTGGCGGCGGCCCTGACGGCCGGCGTGCCGCTCGTCGGCAACGGGTGGCTGTGGATGGCGTACCGCCGGCGCTTCGGCCGGCTGCGCCTGCTCTTCGACCGGGCCGCGTGGGCCATGCTCATCCGCACCGGCCTGCCGCTGGCCGCGACCGCGCTGCTGATCGAGATCTACGTCCGGCTGGACCAGGTGATGCTGGAGTTTCTCTACTCGACCGAGACGGTCGGGCTGTACAGCGCCGCGGCGCGGCTCACGTCGCTGGCGCAGCTGCCGGCCAACGTGGCCTTTGGCGCGTTCTTCCCGGCCATCGCCGCCGTGCTGGGCTCGATGGACCTGATGCGCGAGCGGGGCCGTATGCTGGCGCGCGTGCTGCTCCCGGTCGGGCTCGTCATCGCGGCAGCGGGCCCGTGGCTCGCCCGTGACGCCATCGTGTTCGTCAACGGCGCGGCGTACGCTTCTGCCGGGCCAGCCCTCGGGTGGCTGCTCGTGACCTCCGGCATGATCCACGCCAACATGACCATCGGGATCCCGCTGATGGCGTGGGACCTGCAGACGCCCTACATGTGGACGGTGCTCGCCGGGGCGGTCGTCAACGTCGTGCTCAACGTCTTCCTGATTCCACCGTTCGGAATGGTCGGCGCGGGCGCGGCGACGCTCGCCGCACAGACCACAGTGTTCGTGCTGATCTGCCGGCTGTACCGCAGGACGACGGGCGAGCTCCCGTTCGCGTCCGTCTGGCCTGCGCTCCCCGTCGCGGCAGCAGCGTCGGCTACGGCGGCGCTCGGCGTCTGGCTCGGCGGGCCGATCCTCGTAACCGGCCCGCTCGTGCTCGCGGTCGCGGCGGCCCTGGCCTGGCGGCTCGGCCTCCTCAACGTCTCTGCGCTCTTGGCTCCAGACCTGTCCACGCCAGACCTCCCGTCGCCGGGCCTCCCGTCGCCGGACGTTCTCCCGCCCTGATGCACGTCGCCTTCGTCTCGCCGTTCGACGCCATCGACGCGCGCGCGTGGAGCGGCATTCCGCTCCGCATGCACCGCGCGCTCGCAGCCCACGTGACCCGCGTGAGCGTGGTGCCGCCGCTCTCGCTCGGGCCGGGGTTCTCGCGCGCCACCCTGCGAGCGGCGACGGCGCGGCTTCGGGGCCAAGCGCACAACCGCTACCACACGGCCGACGTCGCCGACGCGTACGCCGAGCAGACCGCCAAGGCCATCGCGCGCCTGCGCCCCGACGCCGTCCTGAGCCCGTCGTCGCTCCCGTTCGCCCGCCTTGAGGCGGACGTCCCTGTTGCCTTCTGGACGGACCTGACGTTCGAGGCCGCCATGTTCCTCTACGACGGCTACGCCGCGCTTCCCGACGCCAGCATCGCCGAGGCGCTGCGCCTCGACGCGGCCGCCATCCACCGCAGCCATGCCTTCTACGCGAGCGCGTACGCGGCCCGCTCGGCTGTAGCCTACTCCGGAGGCGACCCCGTGCGCGTGCGCGTCGTCCCGTTCGGGGCCAACCTCGACTCGGTCCCGACCGAGGCCGACGTGCGAGGCGCCATCGACGCGCGGCCGACGGACGTCTGCAACCTGCTTTTTCTCGGCGTGGACTGGTACCGCAAGGGCGGCGACGTGGCGGTCCAGGTCGCGGACGCGCTCAACGCGGCCGGTGTCCCGACCACGCTCACCGTCGTCGGCTGCACGCCGGTGCTGGACCGGCCCCGGCCGTACGTCCGCACGCCGGGCTTCCTGTCCAAGTCCACGCCCGACGGACGGGCTGCCTTCGAGCGCATCGTCGCCGCGTCCCACCTGCTCGTGATGCCCGTCCGGGCCGAGGCCTTCGGGTGCGTCTTCGGCGAGGCGAGCGCCTTCGGCGTCCCGAGCGTCGTCACGACGAGCGGCGGCTCGGGCTCCGCCGTGGCCGACGGCGAGAACGGCTTCGTCTTCGGCCCGCGGACGTCCGCAGCCGAGATTGCCGCCCGCGTCGCGGCGCTCGTCCGCGACCCGGCGGCCTACCGGGCGCTCGCCCGGAGCTCGCGGGCGGTTTTCGACGAGCGCCTGAACTGGGCGTCCGCGACCGCCGTCGTCGCGGCGCGCCTCGCCGAAGTCGCCTGAGCGCCGCCGGCCGTACCTTCCAGACCACGCAAGCCCCGCTCCGGTGCCTGACTCAGCGCTCCACCGCCTGCTGCAGATTCCCGCCGTCCGGGCCGCGGCGGCCCCCGCCCTCGCGGTGCGCCGGGCGGCCCAGGCGCGCCGCGCCGCCGCCCGGACCGAGGTGCTCGACGGCCTCCGGGCGGTGCTGGTCGGAGACCCGGTCGTCCGGCTCGCGTCCTTCGGCGGCACGTTCGCGGTCGACGCCCGCTCCCACCTGTTCGAGCGCATCGTCGCCGAGGGGGACTACGAGCCCGAACTGGCGGCGCTCTGCCGCGCGCACCTCGATCCCACTCGCGACGCGGTCGACGTCGGCGGCAACGTCGGGTTCTTCACGGTGATGATGGCGGGCGCGCTGCCCGGGCGGCGCGTGCTCGCCGTCGAGCCGACGCCGGGCGCGTACGCGCGCCTGACCGCCAACGTCGCCCGGAACGGCCTCGCGGACCGCGTCACGGTCTTCCACGGCGTCGCGGCGGAGGACGACGCCGAGCGCACGATGCACGTGATTGAGGGGATGGAGGAGTATGCGTCCCTCGGCGCGCTCGTGCACCACGCCGTCGCGAGTGCGCCCAGCTCGGACGTCCGCGTCGCCTCGTCCTCGCTCGATGCGCTGGTCGCGCGGCACAGGCTGGCACCGGGGCTGATCAAGATCGACGTCGAGGGCGCTGAGTGGTCGGTGCTCGACGGCGCACGGGCGACGCTTGCGGAGCACCGGCCGGTCGTGCTCGCGGAACTGTCGCGGCCTCTTCTGCAGGCACAGGGGACGACGCCTGAGGCCGTCGTCACCCTGCTCACCGGACTCGGGTACACCGTCACGGACCCGCTGCATCCTGGAGAAGCCCCCGGCGCGCGCGACTACGGCGACCTGCTCGCCATTCCGACCTGACGTCGCTATGCCCCCCCCCTCGACGCTGCTCGTGTTTGACGCCGAGCCGAGCGGACACCATCCTGACTACGTCCGGTACCTCCTCGACGCGCTTCCGGAGCCGCAGCAGGCCGCGCGTGTCACGCTCGCCGTGGCGCAGGAGATGCTCGACGCACACCCGGATCTGGTCCTCAGCGGGGCGCATCTGTCGCCGCTGTCGCCGCAACGGCCCGGAAACGAGATCGTCGCAGGCTCGTCGCGCCTCTGGGCGCAGCTCTGCGAGGCGGTCCGGACACACCGCCCCGACGCCGTGCTTCTGCTCTACGGCGAGATGCTCCTGCCCGATCTCGCGCGCGGGGCTCGGCTTCCGGGCCACCCCGGCATCGCGACGCTCCACTTCCGCCTGCCCGTCCGAGACGCCGGGCCCAGCTTCCGCGAACGCCTGCGCGACGTGGTCAAGCGGAGGCTGCTCCACCGCCTGTTCCGCCACCCGGACGTGAAGGCGCTGTTCTCGCTCGACCCGCGCCCTGTCCCCGAGCTCCGCCGAATGGCCCGCCACACGTCTGTGGTCACGCTTCCGGACCCCGTTCCGAATCCCACACTCACGCCCGAGGAGCGTGCGGACGCGAGGCGTCGCCTCAGGGAGAGCCTCGGCCTCGGGCCGGACCACCGCCTGATGGTCCTCTTCGGAGCGCTCGATAGCAGGAAAGGCATCTTCGAGACCCTCGCCGCCGTGCGGCAGCTCCCGCCGGCGACAGCGGAGCGCCTCGCAGTCCTGTTCGCCGGCTCGCTCAACCCGGCGATCGCCGAGTCGTTCACGGCAGACCTCGTTGCGACCGCCGCTGCGACCCCGGCGCACCTTACCCTTCGCGACGGCTTCATCCGCGACGAGCACGAGGTTGAGGAGATCCTCGGGAGCGCGGACACCGTGCTGATCCCGTACCTCAGGCACGTCGGGTCGAGCGGCGTCCTGATCCGAGCGGCGCGGCTTCAGACGCCCGTCGTCTGCCAGGCGTACGGCCTTATGGGTGCCTGGACGCGCGAGCACGCCCTTGGCCGCGCCGTAGACACGACAAACACGGCTGCGCTCGCGGCTGCGCTCGCAGAGGCGGTCGACGACCCGGTCGGGGCCTTCGACCCGGTCTCAGCGGCCGCCTTCGCAGCCCCACTTACACCCGCGGCCTTCGCCGCCGGCCTCTTCGGCGGGCTCGCGCCGTCGATGTGGTGACGCTTCAA
>JAYWIE010000133.1:0-4222 GCA_043789155.1 Rubricoccaceae bacterium
CGAAGACGACCGTGTTGCCGTCGGGTCCGTCCGGGTTGAACGGCGGGACGCTCGCGTGCGGCGGGTTCGGGATCTCATAGAGCATCCGGCGGACATCGGCGTCGGCTGCGCGCTCGTCCGCCTCTAACGCCTTGACGGTCTCCTTGAGGCGGGCGGCTTCGTCGCGAAGCGCGGCCGCTTCGTCCTTCTGGCCGGTCTTGAACAGCTCGCCGATAGTACGCGAGGCGGCGTTCATCTGCTCTTGCGCCTCCTGCGCGCGCGTCACGGCGTCGCGGCGACGCGCGTCGGCCGCGAGCAGGGCGTCGACCTCGGAGCCGTCGCCGGTCTTCTTGGCGCGGATGGCCGCGCGGACGCGGTCGGGGTCAGTGCGGAGCAGGTCTAGGTCGATCATTGCGGGCAGGGAGGCGGAGGGCCAAAATGCAGGCGCGGGCGGCGACGCGCGTGCAGGAACGCGCGAAGAGCGACGCGCCGGCGGCGTACCTTTTTCGCGCACCGTCGCCCCCCGACCCGATGCCGCGCCTCGCCCTGTTCGCCCTCGTGCTCTTCGCCGCCGGCGGTGCCGGCGGGTGCAGCGTCCCCCCGAGCGGGGCCGCGTCCATGCTGCCCGGCACGACGTGGCTCGTGGACCGCATCGTCGAACCCGACGGGTCCGTCCGCCGCGGGACCGGCGAGACGGTCGCGTTCGGGGCCGACGGCCGCGTGTCGCTGTCGTCCTGCAACGTCTGCACGGGGACGTACGCGGTGACGTCGGCGGGCGTGCTGACGTTCGCGCCCGGCCTGGCCTGCACGCGGCGCGGCTGCCCGGCCGGCGTGACGGAGCTCGAGCGCGAGATGGTCGGCCCGCTGCGGGCGTCCCGCGACGGCGAGTACCTCGTGCTCGCCGCGGCCGAGGGCGGCCGCCAGATCCTGCTGCTGCCCGACGCCGCCCCGGCCGAGGCCGTCCAGCCCGACGCGCCCATCCGTTGAGCGCCCGCTGAGCGCATCCGCTACGCGCTCGTCGCGACGGCCGGCGCGGCCGGGCGCTCGCGGCGCATCACGACGAGCCCTGCGATGACGAGCACCCCGCCGAGCACCTGCGAGAGCACGACCGGCTCGCCGAGCAGGACGACGCCCGCCGCGACGCCCACGAACGGCGTCAGGTTGGAGAACGCCGCGGCCCGGCTCGGGCCCACGCGCTGCACGGCGTCGTACCACAGCCAGTACGCGACGCCGGTCGAGAGCGCGCCCGAGTAGAGCAGCGCCGCCCACGCCGGCCAGCCGACGCCCGCCCAGTCGATCCCGCGCAGGCTCGGCAGCGCGAGCGCGCCGAGGACCGGCACGGCCAGCAGCACGCCCCAGAACGAGAGCCCGACCGACGTCGCGCCGCGGTCCAGCAGCGTCCGGCTCCAGACCGTCGCGAGGCCCCACGCGACGGCCGCGCCGAGCAGCAGCGCGATCCCGACGCCGTCGCCGCGGACGCCCGCGTCCGGCCGGGCCGTCACCACGAGCCCGACGCCGGCGAGGCTCACGGCGAAGCCGAGCCAACCGAGCCGCCGCAGGCGGTCCACCCCGAGCGCGTGCCCGGCCGCCGCCGTCACGAGCGGGCTCGCCGCGATGAGGATCGCCGCCGTCCCGGCTGTCACGCCCGGCCGCGCGATGCCCAGGATGAAGCCGACCTGGTACACGACCTGCGCGAGCAGCCCCAACCCGACGACCTGCCACGCGCCCGCGCGGAACGTGACCGTCAGCGGGACGCCGCGCGCGCGGCACCGGGCGGCGTGGACCGCGCCGAGCACGACGGCCGAGACCGCGAACCGGAGCGCGTTGACCACGAGCGGCGGCAGGACCGCGAGCGGCACCTTGATCGCCGCGAAGTTGAGCCCCCAGAACAGCACCACGAGGGCGAGGCCGGCCTCGGGCGGAAACGACAGCGGACGGCGCACGCGCAGGCGGAGGGTGTCGGCCAACGTAGCCCGACCGGCCTGCGGGCCCGGCCCGCGCGGACCCCGCCGGGCGCGACCGTCGTACGTTCCACGCAATCCGCACAGCCCCCGGACGTGCCGCCCATCCGCAAGCTCTATTACTCCATCCGCGAGGTCGCGGAGCAGACCGGCCTCGAGCCGCACGTGCTCCGCTTCTGGGAGGGCGAGTTCGACGCGCTCGCGCCGCGCAAGAACCGCGCGGGCAACCGGACCTACACCGCCCGCGACGTCGACGTCCTGCTGCGAATCCAGCGCCTGCTCCGCGACGAGAAGTACACCATCGAGGGCGCGCGCGCCGCTCTCGCCCGCGAGCTCGCGACGCCCGGCGTGCCACCTGCCGCACCGCCCGACGCCCGCGCCGAGCTCGTCCGCCTCCGCGCCTTCCTCGCGGACCTGCTCAACGGCCTCGGCTGACCTGCCCCGGCGCGCTCGGTGTGAAGGCGCGCGCTGTTTTGCCACAGCGCTTGCCGCGCCCGCCCCGGCCGTCTAGCTTCCGACCTCCGCCGCGGCACGTGCCGCCGGCCGGACCTCGGGTAGTGGCGCAGCCAGGTAGCGCACCAAGCTGGGGGCTTGGGGGTCGTGGGTTCAAATCCCGCCTACCCGACTCATGCGACGCGCGGTCTCCTTCACAGAGGCCGCGCGTTTCGCGTTGGAAGAATCGGGATGGGAAATATGGGATGGGGGATGCGGAAAAACTACCTCTGCACATCCCGCATCCCCGGTCCCGTATCCCGCCGCACTCAGATCGCGCCCTTCTCGAGGAACGGGTAGCGGAAGTGCGTCGCCGGGACGAACGTCTCCTTGATCGTCCGGAGGCTCGTCCACCGGAGCAGGTTCACGGCCGAGCCGGCCTTGTCGTTCGTGCCCGAGCCGCGCGCGCCGCCGAACGGCTGCTGCCCGACGACCGCGCCCGTCGGCTTGTCGTTTAGGTAGACGTTGCCGGCGGCGTCCGAGAGGCGGTCCGCGGCGCGCGCGAGCAGCGCCCGGTCCTGGCAGAAGATGGCCCCCGTGAGCGCGTACGGGCTCGTGCGGTCCACGAGCTCCAGGGTGTCGTCCCACGACGTGCTCCGGGGCACGACGTAGACCGTCGCGACGGGCCCGAAGATCTCCTCGCGCATCGTCTCGTACTGCGGGTCGTCGACGACGAGCACGGTCGGGTCGACGAAGTAGCCGACATCGTCGCGGTACGTCCCGCCGGCGGCGACGCGGACGCCCGGGGCCGCCTTCGCCCGCTCGATGTAGCCCGTGATCGTGTCGAACGAGCGGCGGTCGATGACCGCGTTGACGAAGTTGGAGAAGTCGCCCGGGTCGCCGACCGTGATCTCGGACATCTGCTGCATCAGCTCGCGCTCGACGTCCGCCCAGATCGCCTCGGGGACGTAGACGCGGCTAGACGCCGAGCACTTCTGGCCTTGGTACTCGAACGAGCCGCGCACGATGGCCGTCGCGACCGCCGCCGGATCGGCCGACTCGTGGGCCACGATGAAGTCCTTGCCGCCCGTCTCGCCGACGATGCGCGGGTACGTCCGGTAGCGCCCGACGTCGCTGCCGATCGTCTTCCAGAGCGCGTTGAAGGTGCCCGTCGAGCCGGTGAAGTGGAGCCCGGCGAGGTGCTCGGACGCCATCACCGGGTCGCCGACGTCCGCGCCGTCGCCGGGCAGCAGCGTGATGACGCCCGGCGGCAGGCCGGCCGCCTCGAACAGCTCCTGGATCACGAGGGCGGAGAGCAGCTGCGTCGGCGCGGGCTTCCACAGCACGACGTTGCCCATCAGCGCGGGCGCGCTCGGCAGGTTGCCCGCGATGGCCGTGAAGTTGAACGGCGTCACGGCGAACACGAAGCCCTCGAGCGCGCGGTACTCCTGCCGGTTCCACACGCCGGGCGCGCTGAGCGGCTGCCCGGCGTAGATCTCGGACATGAACTGCACGTTGAAGCGCAGGAAGTCGATGAGCTCGCACGCGGCGTCGATCTCGGCCTGGTAGGCGTTCTTGGACTGGCCCCACATCGTGGCCGCGTTCATGCGGTCGCGGAAGGGGCCGGCGAGCAGGTCGGCCGCCTTGAGGAAGACGGCGGCGCGGTCGGTCCACGCCATGCGGGACCAGTCGTGCCGTGCGTCGAGCGCGCCCGTTATTGCATCTCGGACGTCGTCGGGGCCCGCCTTGTGCACGGTGGCCAGCACGCGCGCGTGCTCGTGCGGCGACGTCACCGTGCCCGTCCGACCCGTCTCGACGCGCCGCCCGCCGATGACGGGCGTCACGACGGG
>JAYWIE010000134.1:0-4209 GCA_043789155.1 Rubricoccaceae bacterium
CGGCCCCCTACATGCCCGACGGCCGCTTCGCGACGCTCGAGCAGGTCGTGCAGTTCTACGACGACGGCATCCGGACGAGCCCCACCCTGGACCCGGTCCTGCGGGGCCCGAACGGGCAGGCCATTCGCCTCAACCTCAGCCCTGCCGAGAAGACGGCCCTCGTCGCGTTCCTGCGGACGCTCACGGACCCCGCCTTCGCGACGGACCCGCGCTTCGCGGACCCGTTCACGGGCACGACGGCCTCGGCCGAGACGCCGGGCACGGCGGGCCTCGTGCTCGCCGCGGCCGGCCCGAACCCGTTCCGCGGCCAGACGGCCGTCCGGATGACGCTGCCCGAGGCGGCCGAGGTCGCCGTCGTCGTGTACGACGCGACGGGCCGGCGGGTCGCGACACTCGCCGAGGGCCGCCGCGGGGCCGGCGAGACGACGCTCGTCTGGAACGCCGACGGCCTCCCGGCCGGCCGCTACGTCGTCCGCGCGACGGCCGGCGGCCAGACGGCGACGCGCGCGCTGACGGTCATTCGCTGACCGGCGCAGGCATCGCGTCCAGCATCGGCCGCAGCGTGTCGGCGACGTACGCGTCGAGCGCCGTCGGGGTCGTGCTGGCCGCCGTCCGTGGCGTGTCGGCGTAGCCCGGCAGCCCGATGCTCGTGTAGAGGTCGACGAAGCCCTGCGCCCACGCTGGCGTCGCGCCCATGCCGGTGTACTGCTGCACGATGGCCTCGGGCGGGACCTGCTGCATCCGGACGTCGCGGCCGAGGCCGGCGGCTAGCACGGCGGCCGCTTCGTCGTACGAGTAGTCGCGCGGGCCGAGGAGCGGCAGGATCTCCCGGCCGCTCCACGAGAGGTCCAGCAGCAGCCCGGCCGCCGCGGCCGCGATGTCGCGCGTCGCGATCATGCCCGTCTTCGTCGTAGGCGGCTGCGGGAAGAAGATGGCCCCGGCCTGCGCGATGGCCCCCAGTTGGTGCTCGAAGTTCTCCATGAAGAACGTCGGCCGGAGGTGGCGGGTGGCTGCGGCGGTCGCGTCAAGCGCGTCCTCGATGCGGCCGACGCCGCTGACGGGCCCGTGGCCCGAGCGCTTCTGCGCGCCGTCGGACGAGACGTCGACGACGTGGCCGATGCCGTTGGCGCGGACGGCCCCGGCAGCCGCGGCCCCGAGCGTCTCGTACCACCCGTACAGGTCGGGCGTCGTGAGGTCGGCGGGCGAGATCCACAGCAGCGCGTCCGCGCCGGCCGTCGCCTCGCGGACGAAGCCGGCGTCCTGCAGCGCGCCCTCGCGCGTCTCGGTCCGCTCGCGGACGTCGGCGGGCAGCTTCGCCGCGTCGCGGACGAGCAGCACGAGGTCCTCGCGGCCGGCGTCGAGCAGTAGCCGGACCGTCTGCGCGCCGACGTGGCCGGTGGGGGTGGTGATGACGAGAGACATGGAAGGCAGGGGGTGGGTAAGCCCGCAACATCGGGACAACGCGCTGGACGATCCATGCTCGCACGGCCGTATGTTCGTGCCGAACGTCCACCTGTGCCGATGGAGATGCCCCTCCGCCCTGACCCGCTCGACGCCGCGCTCGCGTCGCTCCGCCCGCGCGGCGTGTTCCTCTACCGCGGCGAGTTCGCGGCCCCGTGGGGCCTCTCGGACACGTCGGGCCTCGCCTTCTTCCACATCGTCGAGGCCGGGCGGTGCCTGCTGACGGCCGGCAGCCTGACGGTCGCGCTCGAGGCCGGCGACCTCGCGGTCGTGCCCGGCGGCGTCGATGCGGCCTTCCGCGACGCGCCCGGCTCGCCCGCCCCGCCCGTCGCCGAGTTGCTCGCGCGCTACCCGCCCGACGCCGCGAACGTGCTCCGCACCGCCGGCGACGGGCCGCGGACGACTCTCGTGTGCGGCGGCCTCGCCTTCGACGACGCCGTCCCGCACCCGGTCCTCGCCGCGCTCCCGCCGGTCCTCGTGCTGCGCGGGGCGATGCACGACGGCACGCCGTGGCTCGCGCAGACGCTCCAGTTTATCGCGTGCGAGTCGCGCTCGGGCCGCCCAGGCGCGGCGACGGTCATGGGGCACCTCGGCAGCGTGCTCTTCATCCAGGCCATCCGCGCCGCGCTCGCCGACCGGGCCGCGCCGGGCTGGCTCGGGGCCGCCTCGGACGCGCACGTCGGACCGGCGCTGAGCGCGATCCAGCTCGCTCCGGAGCGGCCGTGGACCGTCGAGGCGCTCGGCCGCGAGGCTGGTCTGGGACGCTCGGCCTTCGCCGCGCGCTTCCGCGCGGCCGTCGGCGAGAGCCCGATGCAGCACGTCACGCGGTGGCGCGTGTACCACGCGGCGCAGCTGCTCCGCGAGGGCCGCCTGTCGGTCGCGGGCGTCGGCGCGCGCGTCGGCTACGAGAGCGACGCCGCCTTCAGCCGCGCCTTCCGCCGGTGGACCGGCCGCGCCCCGGGCGACGTCCGGCGGGCAGCCGCGTGACCTTCAGCCGGGGCGCTCCTCCTTTGGAAGCGTTTTCTTGATCGCCCACGCAGCGTCCCACGCCCGCTTCGAGTCGTGGCCGAGGTCGTCCCAGACCTCCGTCACGAGCGCGCTCGACCCCCGCGTCGTGCCTGTCTTTTGCTTGAGGGCCTCGAACGCGCCCAGCTTGGCGGAGATGCCTGCCGTGCTCCGCACCTTGGGCTCGGGCGCGGTGCCGTCGATGCGCTCGCGCCGGGCGCGCAGCGTGCGGCTGAGCCGCGCCACGGCGTCGGCTGGCGGCGTCGGGCCCTTCGTGAGGCGGTACAGGTCCAGCACGAGGACCAGTTCGTCCCGGTCCCAGGGGATGTCGGGTGAGGATGGCATCGGAATCAGGAGTGAGAAACGGTAGGATACGGCATGCGACGGGGCATGCTGTGGTGGGGCGATCTTGCGGCGTCGCCTAACCCCCGCCGCCCGTGCTCGTCGAAGACCTCCCCACGCCCGCGCTTCTCGTCGACGTCGCCCGGCTGAGCGCCAACCTCGACCGGATGCAGGCCGCGGCCGCGGCCGCCGGCGTCGCGCTGCGGCCGCACGCCAAGACGCACCGGACGGCCGAGATCGCTGCGATGCAGACGGCGCGCGGCGCGCGCGGGCTCACCGTCGCCACGCTCGACGAGGCCGAGGCCTTCGCCGCGGCCGGCCACGCCGACCTGCGCCTCGCGACGCCCGTCGCCGGCCCGCAGAAGCTCGCCCGCATCGCGGCCCTGCTCGACGCCGGCACGCGCGTCTCGTTCACCGTCGACACCGAGGCCGGCGCGCGCCTCGCGTCCGACGCCTTCGCCGGCCGCGCCGAGCCCGCCGCGGTCCTCGTCGAGATCGACGCCGGGCAGCACCGCTGCGGCGTGCCCGCAGAGCAGGCCGTCGCGCTCGGGAGCGCCATCGCGGCGCTGCCCGGCCTGCGGCTCGCGGGCGTGCTCACGCACGGCGGTCACGGCTACGACGGCCCCCGCGCCGGCGAAACGCCCCGCGACGCGCTCGCACGCGCAATGCGGGACGAGCGGGACGCCGCGCTCGACGCCGCGGCCCGCCTCGGCGCGGCCGGCCTGCTCGACGCGGCCACGGCCGAGGTCTCGGTCGGCTCGACGCCCACGATGGCCGCGTGGGAAGGGGCCACGCGCGACGGCTTCCGCATCACCGAGTGGCGGCCCGGCGCGTACGTCTTCGGCGACGCGCAGCAGGTCGCCCTCGGCGCGGTCGCGCTCGCGGACTGCGCGCTGATGTGCCTCGCGACCGTCGTCTCGAAGCGCCGCTTCGACGACGGCACCGAGCAGGCCGTCGTCGACGCCGGCAAGAAGATCCTGACGTCAGACACTGGCGCGGGCGTCGACGGCTTCGGGACGGTGCTGTACAGCCCGCGCACGATGGTCGCGAACATGCACGCCCGCGTCGCCCGGATCAGCGAGGAGCACGGCGTCGTGGTGACGCCCGGCGGGCTCATCTACGACGTCGGCGACCCGGTCTTCGTCGTGCCCAACCACGCCTGCGTCGCCGTGGCGACGCGGCGGGGGCTGTTCGCGGTCGAGGGCGACGAGGTCGTCGCCGAGTGGGCCGTGCTGGCGCGGTAGCTCACGCGACGCGCACGTCGGTCTGCCCGAAGTCCTGCCCGACGAACAGCAGCGGCTCGCCGAGCGCGACCGCGAGCGCGTAGGCGAAGCAGTCGCCGAGGGTCAGCGCCGCCGGGTGGCGGCCTTTGCCGAAGCGCCGGAAGGCGTCGCGCGCGAG
>JAYWIE010000135.1:0-4185 GCA_043789155.1 Rubricoccaceae bacterium
CGTGGACGTCGCCCTTGACGGTCGCCATGAGGATGCGCGTCGCGACCGTGGCTTCGGTCTTCTCGGCCTCGATGAACGGGTTGAGGTAGGCCACGGCGCGCTTCATCACGCGGGCGGACTTGACGACCTGCGGCAGGAACATCTGCCCGGCCCCGAAGAGGTCGCCGACGCGGTTCATGCCGTCCATCAGCGGGCCCTCGATGACGTCGAGCGGGCGCGGGTAGCTCAGCCGCGCCTCCTCGGTGTCGGCCTCGACGAAGTCCGTGTTGCCCGTCACGAGCGCGTGCGCGAGGCGCGCCTCGACGGTGCCCTCGCGCCAGGCGTCGTTCGTCTTGGCGCTGACCTGCCCGCCGGTGTCGCGCATCGCCTCGGCGTGCGCGACGAGGCGCTCGGTCGCGTCGTCGCGGCGGTCGAACAGGACGTCCTCGATGAGCTCGAGCAGCGCGGGCTCGATCTGCGAGTACACGCCGAGCTGGCCCGCGTTGACGATGCCCATGTCCATGCCCGCCACGACGGCGTGCTTCAGGAACGCGGTGTGCATCGCCTCGCGGACGGCGTCGTTGCCGCGGAACGAGAAGCTGAGGTTGGAGACGCCGCCGGAGATCTTGGCCCCCGGCAGGTTGGCCTTGATCCAGCGGACGGCATCGAGGAAGTCGACCGCGTAGCGGCGGTGCTCGTCCAGGCCCGTCGCGACGGCGAAGACGTTGGGGTCGAAGATGACGTCCTCGGGCGGGAAGCCGAGCTCCTGCGTGAGGATGGCGTAGGCGCGGCCGCAGATGGCGATGCGGCGGTCGAGCGTGTCCGCCTGCCCGTCCTCGTCGAAGGCCATCACGATGACGGCCGCGCCGTAGTCGCGGGCGAGCGTGGCCTGCTCGCGGAAGGCCGCCTCGCCCTCCTTGAGCGAGACCGAGTTGACGACCGGCTTGCCGGGGATGCACTTCAGGCCGGCCTCGATGACGGCCCACTTGGACGAGTCCACGACGACGGGCACGCGGGCGATGTCGGGCTCGGACATGGCGAGCAGCAGGAAGCGCTCCATCGCCGCCTCGGAGTCCAGCATGCCCTCGTCCATGTTGACGTCGATCATCTGCGCGCCGTTCTCGACCTGCTGCTTCGCGACCGCGAGCGCGGCCTCGTAGTCGCCGGCGAGCACGAGCCGCGCGAAGGCGCGCGAGCCCGTCACGTTGGTCCGCTCGCCGATGTTGACGAACAGGCCGTCGTCGGTGATCGAGAGCGCCTCGAGGCCCGCGACGCGCGTCGCGGACGGGACGGCCCGCGCCACGCGCGGCGCGACTCCCTCCACGGCCGCGGCGATCGCGGCGATGTGCTCGGGCGTCGTCCCGCAGCAGCCGCCGACGAGGTTGAACGCGCCCGAGCCCGGCCCGTCCTCGCCGGCCGCGAGCGCGCGGATGACGGCCGCGGTCTCCGCGGGCGTCTCGTCGTAGCCGCCGAGCGCGTTCGGGAGGCCGGCGTTGGGGTAGAAGCTGATGCCGACCGGCGCGAGGCGCGCGATCTCCTCGATGTAGGGCCGCAGCTGCGCCCCGCCGAGCGCGCAGTTGAAGCCGACCGCGACGAGGTCCGGCGCGTGGGCGACCGAGTTCCAGAACGCCTCGACGGTCTGCCCGACGAGCGTGCGGCCCGAGAGGTCCACGATCGTGCCCGAGATCATCACCGGGATGAGCGAGCCGGTGGCGCGCTTGAAGCGCCGGATGGCCGCGATGGCGGCCTTGCAGTTGAGCGTGTCGAAGACGGTCTCGACGAGCAGGAGGTCCACGCCGCCCTCGACGAGCGCGCGGACCTGCTCGTCGTAGGCGTCGCGGACGGCGTCGAAGGTCACGCCGCGCAGGCCGGGGTCGTTGACGTCGGGCGAGAGCGAGAGCGTGCGGTTCATCGGCCCGATGCTTCCGGCGACGAAGCGCGGGCGCTCGGGCGTCGTGGCCTCGTCGGCGGCCTGCCGTGCGAGGCGGGCTGCGGCGACGTTGATCTCGCGCACGAGCGCGCCCATGCCGTAGTCCTCCATCGAGACGGCCTGCGCGTTGAACGTGTTCGTCGCGAGGACGTCGGCCCCGGCGGCGAGGTACTGGCGGTGGACGTCGAGCACGGCCTCGGGCTGCGTGAGGCAGAGGACGTCGTTGTTGCCCTGAATGAGGCTGGGCCAGTCGGCGAAGCGCTCGCCGCGGAAGTCGGCCTCGGCGAAGCGGTGGCGCTGGAGCATGGTGCCCATCGCTCCGTCGAGCACGAGGATGCGCCGGGCGAGGAGGTCGCGGAAGGTGTCGGCGGTGGGCATCGCGGCGTCGGGGTCTGTTTGGAGCGAATCTAGACGATGGGGCGCGCCGGGCGGAGAACAGCGTGTGAACGGCCGCCGGCGTCCGCGCCCAAACATGACGATGCCACCCCGAACGAGGTTCGGGGTGGCACGGCAGCAATCCGGGGCGGTCAGCGCTGGCCGTCGGCGTGCATCTCGGCGAGCAGGGCCGTCGGGAGGAAGGCGTCGACCGTGACGCCGTCGGCGACGGTCGCGACCGAGACGTCGTCGAGCGCGCGCATCATCGCCGGCTCGTCGGCCGCGCCGACGCGGGCGGCGGAGACGGAGCCCCGCACGAGGTCCGCGAGGTCGGCCGGCTGCGGCGTCCGCACGAAGGCGCGCACGGGCACGCCGTCGCGGCCGAAGTCCATCGAGACGGCGACGCCCTCGGCGAGGCGCATCGCGGAGCCGGCCGGGCTCTGGCCGCCGGCGTCGAGGTGGCGGGCGACGAACCACGCGCCGTCGGGGAAGGCGACGCGGTCGAGCAGGTCCTGCACGTCGGCCGTGGGCACCGTGCCGGCGGTGCCGATGCGGGTCAGCATCTGGCGGACGGTCGCCTCGTCGCCGGCGACGACCATGCGGTCGTTGGGGAAGGCGACGCCGGCCGTGCGCCCGTCGCCGTCCGTCGTCGTGTAGAGCGTGACGCCGGCGACGTCGGCCGTCGTGACCGGGTGCTCGGTCTGCGTCGCGACGAAGCGCTCGACGCGCTCGCGCGAGAAGCGGCCGTAGCCGACGAAGGCGGCGCGCCCGCTGCCGGCGTCGCGGCCCATCGCGGGCGCGGCGAGGTAGACGCGGTCGAGGTCGCGGCCGGGGTCGAAGCCGGTCTGCCGGACGAAGGCGTCGAACTCGGCCGAGCCGGCCGGCGAGAGCATCTCGAGGCCCGCGCCGCCGGTGACGGCCGCGAGCGCGTCCGACTGCCGGGCCGCGGCGAGGTCCATCATGCCGACGACGTCGGCGTCGGCCGGTAGGATGGCGAGCGCCTCGGTCGTCTGGACGGACCCGCCGACGCCGGGGGCGGTGAGGGCGTTCTCGCAGCCGGAGGCGAGCACGAGCAGGAGGGCGGCGGCGGGGGCGAGGCGCATGGGAAATGCGGTTTGAAGTTTAAGGTGTGACGTTCGAGAAGCCGATCGGTCCAGCAAGACCTCTCTACACCGTCATCCTGAGCGTGTCGAAGGATCTCTGCCGAGCATCCCCTGTGGTCGCCGCTCGCTCGTGTCAGAACGCTGCGGCGGAGAGGTCGTTTGCCAGACACCGTCAGACGTCGCGGCGGTGGTAGATGCGGAAGGCGGCGGCGTAGCAGACGGCCCCGAACAGCAGCGACGTCGCCAGGGGCACGGCGTCGGCTACGAGGCTCGGGCGGCCAGGTTGCGCGCTCACGACGGACGACAGGCCCGCGCCGGTCGCGAGGTGCGGCACGAGGTTCGCGCCGACGGCGGCGAAGCGCGGCAGGACGTCCCCGAGAAGGGCCACGGCGGGGCGGACGAGCGGGCTCAGCGCGGGCTCGAGGCCGGGGATCGCGAGCACGAGCGTCACAAAGACGAGCCCGAGCGTGACCACGAGCGCGAGCGGGCCGGAGCCGCTCCAGACGCTCACGAGCGTCACGAGGCCGTAGAGCACGGCGAACATCGCCCACACGGCGGGGATCGCGAGCAGGAAGCGCGGGCTCCAGATGCCCGTCTTGGCGGCCATCACGACCCACACGGCCCCGAGCAGGTACGTCAGCAGGGCCGCGGTGACGAGGCCGACGCCGGCGAGACGCCCGCCGAGGACCGCACTCCGGGACAGGGGCTTGGCGACGAGCAGGTCCGCCTGCCCCGGCTCGACGAGGCTCGCGACGAGCCCGCCGGTGGCGAAGAGGCACAGCAGGATGCCGACCCAGT
>JAYWIE010000136.1:0-4184 GCA_043789155.1 Rubricoccaceae bacterium
CCCGAGTTCCTCAACCGCATCGACGACGTCATCGTCTTCCACCCGCTCGAGAAGAAGGACATCTTCCAGATCATCGACGTGATGAAGGCGGACCTCTTCAAGCGCGTCGCCGAGCTCGGCATCGGGATCGAGATCTCGGAGACGGCCAAGGAGTTCCTCGTCGACAAGGGCTTCGACCCGGCCTTCGGCGCGCGCCCGCTCCGGCGCGCGATCCAGCGCTACGTCGAGGATCCGATGGCCGAGGCGATTCTCACCAACGACCTCGGCGAAGGCGCGAAGATCTCCGTGGACCGCAAGGAGGGCGCGGACGAGCTGACGTTCAAGACGCGCAAGGCGCGCAAGAAGAAGGACGCCGAGACGCCGGACGTGGAGACGCCGGACGGCCCGGACGCGGAGGCTGAGACGCCGGCCGAAGACGCCGAGTGAGACGGATGGTCTAGAGACTGCTTCTCCGCAGCGCGCCCCGCCCGACACGTGTCGGGCGGGGCGCGCTGCGGAAAGCCGGGACGGCTTACTCAGTCGTCGTCGTCGTCGTCCCGCCCGGGTTGACCTGCACGTTGACGTCCGGGCTGTCGTCGCCGGCGGTCGGGACGACGCCCTTCTGGATGACGAAGAACCAGACGAGCGCGAGGATCGCGAGGATCGCGATCACAGCTACGATGGCGGTGGAACTGCCCGAGCGAGACGTAGAGTCGGCCATGAGAATCGAGGAAGGAGATGGAGCTCCCGAGGAGCGGAAGCCCACCTTATAGGCCGTCACGTTCCGTTGGGTCCCGAAACGCAGAACGCCGACGCTCGGGATGGAGCGTCGGCGTTCGCCGCATGAAGCGGAGCGTCGGGTCAGCGCGTGAGGGCGACCGAGCGGGTCGCCGTCGCGCCGCGCCCGTCGGTCGCGCGGATGAGGTAGAGGCCCGGCGGCAGCCCGTTCGCGTTGAGGCTCAGCGCGTACGTGCCCGCGCGCAGCGCGCCGTCCTGGAGAAGCGCCACGCGGCGGCCGAGGGCGTCGTGAACGGCGACCGTGATCTGGTCGCCCTCCTCGAGCGTGAGCTCGAAGCGCGTCGCGGACGTGAACGGGTTCGGGCGCGGAGCCGAGAGGCCAAACGGCCGGCCGGCGTCGCTGACGAACTCGAGCCGGACGAGCGGGTCCGGCGAGGCGGCGTCGCTGCCGACGGCACCGGCCCGGAGCGGGGCGGCGAGGACGGCGGCGAGCAGAAGGGCGTGGCGAAGGCGCATGAGAGAGAGGGGATCCGGCGGCAAGATCGGCGTTTAGCCGGGCCGAAACAAGCCGGGCGGCAGATTGGGGCTGAATGACGTCCCAACGCTGTATCTGCGGCGCTTGTTGCGTCGGCAGGGCATGCCACCGTGCCCCGGCCCGTCAGCGCGTGCCGGCGTCGCGCGTCATCGCTGGCGAGAGCACGCTCGGCCGCTCGCCGAGGCCGAGCACGCGTGCCGCGAGCGCGAGCGCAGCCCCGGCCACGAAGCCGCCGACGTGCGCGCCGTACGCGATCCCGCCCGTCTCCTCGGTCGCCGCGACCGCGCCAAAGCCGCTGACGTACTGCGTCGCGACCCACATCCCGAGGACCAGAAACGCCGGCAGCGACACGACGAAGAACAGAACGATGACGTGGACGCGGTTGCGGGGAAAGAGCACGAGGTACGCCCCGAGCACGCCCGAGATGGCCCCGGACGCGCCTAGGTTCGGGATCAGCCCGCCGGGGTCGAGCGCGACCTGCACGAGCGTCGCCGCGACGCCCGCGCCGAGGTAGAACAGCAGGAACGGGCCGGCTCCGAAGCGGTGCTCGACGTTGTCGCCGAAGATCCAGAGGTAGAGCAGGTTGCCGCCGAGGTGGCCCCACCCGCCGTGCATGAACATCGCCGTGAGCACCGTCAGGAAGATCAGCGGGGCCCCGCCGGGGCCGGGCCGCTGCGGGATGTCGGCCGGCGTGCGGACCTCGGCGGCCGGGTCCTCGGCCGGCAGCGGCCGCGCGTTGACGAGGTCCGCGCCCGTCGTGATCTCGCGCGGGACGACGCTCCAGCCGTACGTCACGGCCGGGTCGGCGAGTTGAAGCCCGAACACGGCGACGTTGGCGAAGACGAGCACGAGCGTGACGGCCGCGCGGCCCGAGAGCGCGCGGTCGTCGTCGCCGATCGGGAACAGCATCAGGCAGCCCGCTCGTCTGGGAGGGCGCTGCCGGGGGCGATGTACTCGCCGGTCGGCTTCTCGTCCGAGTCGTCGAAGGCGGCCGTGGCGGCGACGTCCTTGAGGTCGGCCGCGCCGCCGCGGTCGGCGTCCACGACGACGTTCTGGTCGTCGATCTCGCGCTCGACGGTGACCTGGAGGCGCATGAAGTCCTCGGCCCCGCCACCGAGGCCTGTCTCCTCGCCCGAGAGGATCACGGTCTGGATGACGCGCCAGCCGCCGCCGATCTTGGCCCCGACCTGCTGCATGCGCGCCTCGTCGTCGGCGTCGGCGTTCACGGACACGATGAGGGTCTGCTGTTCGGTCGTCATCTGCGGAGTGGGTCTTGGGAAAGGCTGCGGTGAACGCGGGTGTGCCGCGCCGGTTCGGCCGGGGTGCGGTAGGTTCAGCCCATACCGGAGCCTCTGCCTGCGCCGCGGCGACCGCGACCGCATCCGGTGCCGACTCGCCGGGCGATTGTGAAGAGACGTGACAGAGCGGCCGGGGGGGACGCGCGCGCCGCGGGTGCCGTATCTTGGGCGGACGCTCGCGGGACTAGCTCAGTTGGTAGAGCGCAACCTTGCCAAGGTTGAGGTCGCCGGTTCGAGTCCGGTGTCCCGCTCCGCAGAAAACGGCCCCTTCCACCCGAAGGGGCCGTTTTTCGTCTGGCTGGCTGCGATCGACACATCACGTCCGGGCTCGAGCGCGCTCGCCAGAATCCGCGATTCCGTTGCACGTGGGTTGCAGGTCGCGAGAGCTGCAACCGAGGGTGTGAGCGTGTTCAAGCAGGGCCTGATCCGGCCGGCAGGGGCCGCGCCTCGTCCGCTCGACTTGCTGGATGTGTGAGTCCTTGTCGCAGTGCAGGCCGCGCCGGAGCAGCCGCCACCGGTGACACGGGGTTGCCCGGGCACCGACCGAGACTGCGCGTTCACACGCTGTACAGCCGATGCCTGACCATCACACGCACCACCCCGCGATCAAGCGCGGCCACTTCGAGGTCAAGACGTTCACCGTCGGGCGCATCAGCGCGACGCACCCGGACGGGACGCAGACGATCGACGTCGTCGGCTCCGTCCCGTCGCTGCTGCGCGTCGTCGTGGCCGGGCTCGACATCCGGGCGTACCTGCCGGACGTCCCTGAGGGCGACGGGCCGCGGGACCTGACGTCGGACGAGTTCGTGCAGCTCGTCGCGCCGTACCTGCGCGAGGGGCTCATCGACCCGTGGCCGGGGCGGGGGAGCCGCCGCATTCCGCCGGTGATCACGATGGAGACGGAGGCCGGGCTGAGCTTCGTCCAGGCCGTCGCCTGTCTAAACTGAGTAGACCTTCTCTGCCTCGCGGCTCCACACCATGGCCCACCAGACGGCCCCCGCAGACGCCGGCGACCCGTACGATCTCGACCGCTTCACGCGCGCCTAGCAGGGCGACTACGCTCAGGCCCTCGCCGAGATCGAGCGCGGGCAGAAACGGTCGCACTGGATGTGGTACATCTTCCTGCAGATCGACGGGCTCGGTTCCAGCCCGGCAGCAAGGCGGTACGCGGTCGCGGACGCCACCGAGGCCGAGGCCTACCTCCGGCATCCCGTGCTCGGCCCTCGCCTGACGGCCTGCGCCGAGGCGGCGCTGCGCGTTCAGGGCCGGTCGGCTCGCGAGGTCTTCGGATCGCCGGACGACCTGAAGCTGCGGTCGAGCGCGACGCTGTTCGCGGCCGTGTCACCTCCGGGCTCGGTCTTCCACCGGCTGCTGGACCACTACTTCGGGGGCGAGCCGGACGCGCGGACGCTGAGCCTGCTGGACGGCGGCTGACACGCCGGGCTTCACGCCACGGGCCGCTCGGCGGAGACGCGCGACGCGAGGGCGTCGGCCTGCGCGCGGATCTCGGGGACGGCCGTGGACTCCCAGAGCGTGCCCTGACGCAGCGGCCCGAGCGTGAACAGGACGTCCGACGCCCGCCCGTCCGCGCCGACGAGCGCGCCGGCGTCGTCCGTCACGACGCCGAGGCCGAG
>JAYWIE010000137.1:0-4182 GCA_043789155.1 Rubricoccaceae bacterium
ATCCAGAGTCGGAGCAAGGCGCTCGACACTCTGGATTCCCGCGTGCGCGGGAATGACGGCAGGTGGAGGAGGATTCATAGTCAGCCTCTGAGCGCCCGGGTCGTGCATCCTCCCTTTTGCCGTATCTGGAGTTTGGCGGCGATACCTACCCCTCTCAGCCCCCGCGGGGGGCCGCCCGTAGGGCGGGAGGGCGGCTGCTCGCGGACGACCTCTACGCCCTAGCTCACCGCGTCGACGACGGCCGCGGTCGACTCGCGAGGGACCAGATCGACCGGGACGTGGTGCTGCTGGTGTGGCTCGCCTTCGTGGTTGCCGCGGAGGCGGGCGACCAGCCGCGCGACGGCTCGGTACCCGATCTCTCCGATCGGGACGTGGACCGTGGTCAGCGGCGGGGAGAAAAACCCGGCGCTCGGCAGGCCGTCGAACCCGCCGACGGCGATGTCATCCGGGACGGCGACGCCGCGCGCCCGCAGCGCGCTGATGAGGCCCATCGCGCAGTAGTCGTTGGCAGCCACGACGGCCGTGGGGCGAGACGTCGCGGCCATGATCTCGTCGGCGACGGCGACGCCGGCCTCGCGGGTGTAGGCCCCCTGAAACTGGAGGTCGGCCGTGTCCTCCACGCCGGCGTCCGCCATCGCGGCGCGGTAGCCGCGCGCGCGCTCCTGCGCGTCCTGCGCCAGCACCGGGCCGTGCACGAGCGCGATGCGGCGGTGCCCGTTACCGAGCAGATGCTGCGTGAGCATGTAAGCCCCGGCGTAGTTGTCGAAGTTGAAGACGTCGGCCGACAGGCCCTCGGCATACGTGTTCAGGAAGACGAGCGGGGTCCGGGTCTTGAGCAGGAGCGACATGCCGTCGCGGTCTAGGTCCGGTGCCATCACGATCAGGCCGTCGACCCGCTTGTCCAGGAAGCGGATCGCCTTCTGGAACTCGGCCGGGCGCTGGTGCGAGGTCGAGACGACGAGGAAGACGTCGTGGTCCTGCGCCGCCTGGTCGAGGCCGCTCAGGAGCTCGGAGAAGAACTCGCCGCTCACGAACGGCAGGAGCACGCCGAGGCCGCCGGTCCGTTTGCTGAGCAGGCTGAGCGCGGCCGGGTTGGGGGTGTAGCCCAGCTCGCGCGCCGCGTCGAGGACGAGCCTCTTCTTGTCCTCCTTGACGGGGCACGTGTCGTTGAGGACCCGTGAGACCGTGGAGATGGAGACGCTGGCGTGGCGCGCCACGTCGCGGATGGTGACGCTCACGTCGTTGGGAGATTATTACGCCCTAGGATACGAGGACGGGCGCGCTCCACCCCGAGGAGCCGGACGGCCGGCCCTCCCGGGTCACCAGCGCCGCGGCGCGGGCAGGAGGCCGGCGACGGCCGCGACGGCCTGGTAGAGCGTCCCGGCGAGGTCCAGCAGCGGCTGCGCGAGCCGGACGTCGGCGGGTGCGTCGAAGGCGTCGAGGGCCGGCGCGAGCGCGGCGCGCTGCACGAGCACGTGCAGCGCGAGGAGCCCCCAGCCCGTCGGCTGACCGGTGAGCGCATGCAGCGCGGGCGCGCCGAGCCAGAGCGCGCCCGCCGAGGCGTGCAGCAGGCCCAGCCCGGCGAGCACGGCCGGCGGGTAGTGCGCCCCGGCCGAGGCGTGCCGCCGGCGCTGCCGCCAGAACGCGCCCCAGCCCGCCGGCGCGGGGCTCGGGACGTGCGCCTCGGGCGCGTAGCGGACGTCGGCGAGGGCGGCGGCGTGCTGCACGAACAGGTCGTCGTCGCCCGACAGCGACGCCGCGCCGGCCGCGAAGCCGCCTGCGCGCTCGAACAGGGCGCGGGTGTACGAGAGGTTGCGGCCGGTCGCGTGCCACGGCCGGCCCCAGCCGACGCCGGCCGCGGCGAGGGCCGCCGTCTGCATCGTCTCGTAGCGGACGAACAGGTTGAGCAGGCCGTCCTGCCTGCCGTAGGGCGCGAAGCCGACCAGGACCGCGCCGTCGTCCGCGCCGTCCGGCGCGGCGTGCCGGGCGAGCGTTGCGAGCCAGTCGGGCGGCGGGGCCGTGTCGGCGTCGGTCAGCGCGAGACGGTCGTGGCGGGCGGCCGCGATGCCGCGCGAGAGCGCGCGCTTCTTGGGCGACGCCACGTCCGGCGCGTCCCCGCCGACGCGGACGAGGCGCAGCGCGGGGTCCGACGTCGCCGTCCACGCCGCAGCCGTCCGCTCGACGAGCGCGGCTGTGGCGTCGGCCGAGCGGTCGTCCACGACGACGACCTCGAACAGGGCGCGGCCGGCCGCGTCGCGGTGCGTCTGCCCGCGCAGCGCGCGGAGCAGGCCCGGCAGGCGCTCGGCTTCGTCCCGCGCGGCCACGACGACCGACATCTGCACCTCCGGGATTTCCTGCTCGCCGCTCAGGTCAGGTCCGCCGGGTGAACCCGGACCGGGCTCGCCCGGCGGGTTCACCCGGGCCGCTCGCCGCTCACCGCTCGCGTCCGCCATCCGCCGCCAGCCGACGGCGACCCAGCCCCAGACGAGCACGTTGACGGCAAACGCCGCGACGAGTGCGGGCAGGAGCAGCGCGGCCACCGGATCACATGCAGGTGAAGGCGGCAAGATCGCCCGGTATCTTGCCGCGCCCCACCGCCTGACCGATGCCGCAGACCCCGCCGTCGCGGCGGCCGCCCCGGCGTCCGCCCGCCTTCCCCGCGATGGGGCGGCTGTGGACGGCCGCGAACGGCCTCAGCATGGCGCGCGGCGTGCTCGTGGTGCCCATCGCGTGGCTCGTCTACCGCGGCGGGCCCGTCGGGCCGATGTTCGCCCTCATCGGCCTCGCCATCGCGACGGACTGGTTCGACGGCCGCGTCGCGCGGATGACGGGCACCGTGAGCGAGTGGGGCAAGGTGCTGGACGCCGTGGCCGACAAGCTCGCCGCGGCCGCGGTGACCGTCGCGCTGCTCGCGCGGCCCGAGCCGCCGAACCTGCCGCTGTGGTTCGTCGCGCTCGCCGTCGCCCGCGACGTCGTCCTCGCCGGGGGCGGGCTGCTCCAGACGCGCCGGCTCGGGCACTTCACGTCGAGCCTGTGGTCCGGCAAGGTGGCCGTGGGCGCGCTCGCGCTGACGGTCGTCGTGGCGCTGCTCGGCCCGCCCGTGGCGACGCCGCGCATGATGGAGGCGCTCGTCGGCGCGACGGCGGCGGTCATGGCCGTCTCGGTCGTCAAGTACACGTGGCGCTTCGCGCGGATCATGCGCTACGGCGAGGCTGCCCTCGCCCCTGCTGACAGAGGGCATGAGGCGTAGGGCATGAGGGAAGAGGAACGGCCAGCCCTCGCTCCGGACCGTCGCATTCGCCCCACGCCCCTTGCCCGTCGGCTTTGCCGGCACTCGAAGAATCTGCCCGGCGCGGAGCCGCGGCCGGGGGGCCGCGTACGACGTCTCACAGACGGACCGTTGGCTCCGGCGTCGCAGCGGCGTTCCCGGCCAGACCGCCCGTCCGCTGTGCGCGCCGCCCGGCACGCGCCGTGCCTGCCGTTGTAGCTTCCCCGCCCGCCGCGCTCTCGCCCCACATGGCCAACGATTCGACCCCGGTTCAGGAGACGGCGCTCGCGCGGCTCGGCCACGCGCTCTACCAGCGCGCGCTCGTCCGCCGCGAGGACGAGGCCATCACGGACCCGCGCGGCCAGCCCATCGGGTGGCTGCTCGACACGCGGACGCCCATGCTCGACGGGGCCGTCTTCGCCGAGGCCGGCGGCGTCATCGCCGAGCGCCTCGCCACGCGCGGCGTGCAGCAGGTCGCGGGCTACGGCTACGGCGCGTTCCCGCTCGTCTGCTCCGTGCTCCCGCACGGCACCCCCGAGCGGCCCCTCGCCGGCGGCTTCATCCGCGAGCGCCGCAAGCCCTACGGCCGCCGCCGCCTCGTCGAGGGCCCGCTCGACCGCAGCCGGCCCGTCGCCCTCGCCGACGACATCCTCAACTCGGGCCGCTCCGCCGCCCGCGCCGTCGCGCTGCTCCGCTCGGACGGCTTCACGGTCGTCGGCCTCGTGACGCTGTTCAACTTCACGTGGTCCGGTGGGCGCGCGCGCCTCGAGGCCGACGGCCTGTGGGTCGAGTCGCTGCTCGAGCTCAACCTGCGCGAGAGCGCGCCGGCCAAGCCGGCCGCCTCGGGCGACACCGCGTCCTGATGAACATCTGGAGATCGCGCCCCGCCGCGACGCCGGTCCTGACCCCGGCGA
>JAYWIE010000138.1:0-4174 GCA_043789155.1 Rubricoccaceae bacterium
ATCCGGGCCGATGCCCGCGTCGAATCCGGCGTTGGCGTGAAGACGCCCCAGCGGGGCGTCTCTACCTTGCGGGACCATTCGTCGCCGTGCCCGTGCGCATCCTCGTCGTCGGCTCAGGAGGCCGCGAACACGCGATCCTCGACGCGCTCGCGCGCAGCCCGCGCCGCCCGACCCTGCTGTGCGCCCCCGGCAACGCCGGCACGGCAGCCGTCGCCGAGAACGTGGCCGTCGCCGTGGACGACCTCGACGGGCTCGTCGCGCTCGCCCGGACCGTCGGCCTCGTCGTCGTCGGGCCCGAGGTGCCGCTCGTGATGGGGCTCGCAGACCGCCTCGCCGCCCTCGGTGTCCCGGTCGTCGGGCCGAGCGCGGCGTGCGCGCGGCTCGAAGGCTCGAAGGCGTTCGCCAACGAGACGATGGCCCGCCTCGGCATCCCGACCGCCGCGAGCGCCGCCTTCGCGCTCCACCAGCGCGACGCCGCGCGCGCGCACGTCGCCGCGCACGCGCTCCCGGTCGTGCTCAAGGCCGACGGCCTCGCGGCCGGCAAGGGCGTCGTCGTGGCCCAGACGCGCGCGGACGCCCTCGCCGCCTTCGACGCCCTCTTCCCAGACAGCCCCGACCCGGACGGCCCCGACCCGGACGGCCACGCCGCGACCGAGCCCGTCCTCGTCGTCGAGCGGTTCCTCGCGGGCGAGGAGGCCAGCCTGTTCGTCCTGACGGACGGCGTGACGCATGCACTCCTGCCCGCGGTGCAGGACCACAAGCGCATCGGCGAGGGCGACACCGGGCCCAACACGGGCGGCATGGGGGCGTACGCGCCAGCGCCGGTCGTGACGGACGCCGTGCGCGCCCGCGCCGAGGCCGAGATCGTCCGCCCGCTGCTCGACGGCCTCCGGCACGCCGGCACGCCCTACCGCGGCATCCTCTACGTCGGCCTGATGATCGACGCCGCCGGCGCGCCGTCCGTGGTCGAGTTCAACGTCCGCTTCGGCGACCCCGAGGCGCAGGCGCTGCTGCCGCTGCTCGCGACCGACGCCGCAGACCTGTTCGACGCGCTCGCGACGGGCCACCTCGCGGACGTCGACGTCCGCGTGCGCAGCGAACACGCCGCGTGCGTCGTCCTCGCCGCGGGCGGCTACCCCGGGCCGACGACGCCCGGCGCGGCCATCACCGGGCTCGACGCGGCGGCCGGCCACGCCCGCGTCTTCCACGCCGGCACGGCCCGCGACGCCGACGGACACCTCGTCACGAATGGCGGCCGCGTGCTCGGCCTCACCGGCACGGGCCCGACGCTCGCCGACGCCCTCGCGGCGGCCTACCGCGCCGCCGACGCCGTCGCGTTCGCGGGCAAGACGCTGCGCCGCGACATCGGCCACCGCGCCCTGTGAACCGCCACACCGCTCCGCGCCACGCCCTCAGGTCAGGGTTCACCCTGCTGCTCGCGCTCGCCGGATGCGCCGGCCCGCCGACCGCCCTCCCGACGTCCGTGCCAACGGGCACGCGCGCGACGGCCCGCTTCACCGACGCCCGCGCCGTCGCCGCCGACGCCGCCGGCCGCCTCTACGTCGCCGACGCCGGCGCGGCGCGCATCCTCGTGTTCGCGCCCGACGGCCGTGCCGAGGCGGCGATCGGTGGCCCGGGCACGTCCGACGAGTCCCTCGCAGAGCCGGTCGACGTCGACCCGACGAACGGGCAGGCGGTCTACGTCGCCGACGCGGCCACGGGCCGGGTCGTCCGCTTCACCGCCGAGCGGCGCGCCGCCGAGGCGATCCCCGTCCCCGACGGTACCGCCGCGCTCGACGCCCGCACCGACGCCCCGCGCGGGCGGCCCGTCGCCGTCGCGGCCGGAGCCGGGACCGACCTGTTCGTCGCCGAGGCGCGGCGCGGCCTCGTGCTCGTGCTCGACGCCGCGCGGCGCGTCGAGCGGACCGTCGGGCGCGCGCCGTTCCGCGCCCTCACCGGGATGGCGTCGGACGCCCGCGGCCGGGTCGCCGTCCTCGACGGCGGGGCCGTCCACACCTTCGACGCCTTCGGCGCGCCTGGCCCGGACCTCGACGCGCGCGCCGCCGGCGTCGCGCGCAGCGTCAGCGTCGCACGCAGCGGAAGCAGTGGCCTCGTGCTCGTCGCCGGCGACGCCGGCGTCGCCCTGTTCCGCGACGGCGCGCCCGCCGGCGTCGTTCCGTCGGCCGTCGCGCTCGTCGATGCGACGGTCGCCGGTGGCCGGCTGTGGGGGCTCGGACGGTACGGATTGGTTGACCTCGGGCCGGTGCCGGATGCGGGATAGAAGGCGCAGACGACGGGGCGGGCTGTACGCTCGGTAGGGCCACAGCATGCTGTGGCCCTACGGGCACACCGTTCCGGCCATGCGCCGCCGCATCCCATATCGCGTCCGAACAGACTTGACGGGCCGCGCCGGCCGTGCCACCTTGCCCGCCGCCATCCACGCCCGCGCCGCCCGGACCTTCGCTTCGCCGTCAACCGACACGTCCGTGGGGCGATGCCCGGCTCTGCTCGCCCTCCTCGCCGCCGTCCTGACGCTCGGGACGGCCGCGCAGGCGCAGGTTGCCGGCGCACCGGTGGGTCCCGGCCTCGGGGCCGAGCGCGACACCGTCGCCGTCGCGCCGGGGCGGACCGAGATCGGGCTGCCGGAGGGCCTCGTGCCGGGCTCGCTCGCGGTCGAGGTCTTCCGCGGCACGGCCTTCGAGCCGTTCGCCGGCTACACGGTCGTCCGCGCCGCCGCCGGCGACCGGCTGCGCTTCGCCGCGACCGACTCGGTCGTGGTGCTGCGCCTCGCCTACCGCCGCCTCGCCGCGCTCCCCGCCGCCGAGCGCGTGCTCCCGCGGCTCGACTCGCTGCGCGCGGCCGAGGCCCGCGCCGACACGCTCGGACGCCGCCGCGCCGCCGCCGTGCCCGACGCGCCGAGCCTCGCCGGGCTCCGCACGACGGGCTCGCTCACGCGCGGCATCGTCGCCGGGACCGCCCGCGACGTCTCCGTCACGTCCGGCCTGCGCCTCGACGTCGCCGGCGAGGTCGCGCCCGGCGTCACGCTCCGCGCCGCGCTCACGGACGAGAACACGCCGATCCTGCCCGAGGGCACCACGACGCAGCTCTCGGACCTCGACCGCGTCTTCGTCGAGGTGGCCTCGCGGCACGCGCGCGTGCGGCTCGGCGACGTCGACCTCGCGCTCTCCGGCACCGCCTTCGCGCCGGTCGCGCGGCAGGTGCAGGGCGCGCTCGTGGACGTCGCGCTGCCCGCGTCGGGCCCGCTCGCCGGCGGCCGCGTCGTCGCCTCGGCGAGCGCCACGCGCGGCACGTTCCGCAGCCAGGACCTCGTGGCCGTCGAGGGCGTCCAGGGGCCGTACCGCGTCCAGGGCCTCGCCGGCGAGACGTTCGTCGTCGTCGTGCCCGGCTCCGAGCGCGTCACGCTCGACGGCGAGCGCCTGGTGCGCGGCGAGACCGCGGACTACACCATCGACTACGCCACCGGCGAGGTCACGTTCACGCCCGCGCGCCTCATCACGGCCGAGCGCCGCATCACGGTCGACTTCGAGTACACGACCGGCGGCTTCTCCCGCACGCTCACCGTCGCCGGGGCGTCCGTCGGCTTCCTGCCCGACGCGGCCGGCCGGGCGCGAATCAGCGTCGGCGCGCGCCGCCTCTCGGAGGGCGACGCGGCCGGCTTCGCTGCGGACCTCGGGCTGACGCCGGCCGAGGTCGCCGCCATCGCCGCCGCCGGCCCCGCCGACGTCCTCGTGCCCGCCGAGACGCGCGTCCCCTACGACGCGGAGAGCCCGTTCGTGCTCTACGTCCGCCGCGACACGACGCTCGCGACGGGGGCACCCGCACCCGTCTCCGTCTTCGTCCCCGCGACGGCGTCGGACGCCGCGGCCGGGCGCGACGTCTTCCGCGTCCGCTTCTCGCGCGTGGCCGCCGGCCGGGGCGACTACCGCCGCGCCGGGCAGGCGCGCAACGGCATCGTCTACGAGTACGTCGGGCCCGGGCAGGGCGACGCCGTCGCCCTCCGCCGCCTGCCGCGGCCGTCGCGCCGCGGCATCCTCGACGTCTCGGCCACGGCCGAGCCCGTCCGCGGCGTGCAGCTCTTCGGCGAGCTCGCGCAGTCCACGGACGACGTCAACTCGCTCGCGCAGGGCGCGGCCCGGACCGGGCTGGCGAGCGA
>JAYWIE010000139.1:0-4166 GCA_043789155.1 Rubricoccaceae bacterium
ATCTCTCGGGCCAGATCGCGCTCGACCCCGAGACGGGCCAGATGGTCCGCGGCGACATCCAGGAGGAGGCCGGCCGCGTGCTGGACACCATCGGGGCCGTGCTCGGCGCGGCCGACATGGACTTCCGGCACGTCGTGCAGGCGACGGTCTACCTCCGCGACGTCGCGGACTACGCGCCGGTCAACGAGGTCTATGCGCGCTACGTCTCGGCGGCGCAGCCGGCCCGGAGCACGATCGAGATCGGGACGCTGCCGCGCGGCGCGCGCGTCCAGATCTCGTGCGTCGCCGTCCGATAGTGCAGAGATCAGGATGCTGTATGCGTCCCAATCATGTCATCCTGAGCCCGCCGCCGGTAGGCGGCGGTTGCGAAGGATCTCAACGCCATCCGTTCCGCCTGTCGCAGCCGGTAGCGACGACTCGGACACAGGAGTCGAGATCCTTCGCGGGGCTCAGGATGACACCTACCTGCGCGCCGCGCTAGACCGCGAGGACGGCCTCGACCGGGACGCCCGCGGGGAGGCGGGCGCGGCCGGCGAGCGCCGGGATCTCGAGCACGACAGAGACGCCGGCGAGCGTCGCCCCGGCCTGCCCGACGAGCGCGCAGACAGCCGCAGCCGTGCCGCCGGTCGCGAGGACGTCGTCGTGGACGAGCACGCGGCAGCCCGGCGAGAGCGCGTCGGCGTGCAGCTCGACGGTGTCCGTGCCGTACTCGAGCGCGTACGTCGCGGCGAGCGTGGCCGCGGGCAGCTTGCCGGGCTTGCGCGCCGGGACGAAGCCCGCGCCGAGGCGCGCCGCGAGCCCGGGCCCGAACCAGAACCCGCGCGCCTCGACGCCGACGACGTGCGTGACGCCGGCCGAGAGCCACGGCGCGGCGAGGCGGGCGAGCATCTCGGCCGCGAGCGCGGCGTCGGCGAGGACCGGCGTGAGGTCCTTGAAGGCGACGCCCGGCGCGGGGAAGTCCGGGACGGTGCGGACGGCGGCGAGGAGCGGGTCCGCAGGCGGAACGTACGGCATGGGCGCGGCGGCGGTGGCCCGGGAAGCTAGGCGCGGCCGGCGCATGGCCGGCAGCCGGCGGCGTAACCTCGGGCCGCACCCGGCGTCTCCCGACCGTCCCGCCTCCCCGCCCGTGAGCACCTTCTCCGTCTCCTTCGGCCGCCTCGGCGCCGCGCGCGTGCTCGCGCTCACGGGCGACCTCGACGCGCACACGGCCCCCGAGTTCGAGGCCGCGCTGCTGGCCTGCCTCGCCGAGGGCGACGCCCGCATTGTCGCCGACGGCTCGGGCCTGACGTACGTCTCGTCGGCCGGGCTCGGCGTGTTCATGTCGGTCGTGGAGCCGGCGCGCGAGGCCGGCGGCGACGTCGTGATCGCGGCGCTGCCGCCGCGCGTGTTCGAGACGTTCGACCTGCTCGGCTTCCCCGAGGTCTTCCGCTTCGCGCCGACGGCCGCGGCCGCAGCCGCGCTCTTCGGCGACGCTCCGGCGGGCGACGCTCCGGCGGGCGACGCTCCGGACGGCGACGCTCCGGCGGGCGACGCTCCGGCGGGCGACGTCGCAGCGTCGTGAGCGGCCCCGCGGGCCTCGTCGGGACGGTCCGGATCGCCGCTCGCACGGCCGAGCTGGCGCGCCTGCGCGACGCCGTCGCGGCGTGGGCCGACAGGTGCGGGCTCGCGGAGGCGGCCGCTCATCGCCTCGTGCAGGCGACCGACGAGGCCGCGGCCAACGCCATCGAGCACGGCATGGCGGACACGGAGCGCGGCCGCATCGTCGTCTCGGCCCGCCTCGACGGCGACGGCCTGACCGTCCGGGTCCGCTACCGCGGCCCGCGCTTCGACCCGACGCGCGCGGACGCGCTCGCGCCGGCCGAGGCCCTCCGGGCGCGCTCGGCCCACGGCTACGGGCTGCTGCTCATCCGCCGCCTCGTCGCCCACGTCGGGTACGCGTACCTGCGCGGCGTCAACGAGGTCCGGCTGACGGCGCGCCGCGAGCCGTAGCGCCGGCCGTGCCGCCAGCCGCGGGTCCGAGCAGGAACAGGAGCGGCAGGTGGACGCGCGCGCGCCACGACCGCTCCGAGTGGTCCGCGCCCGGGAAGGCGAGGCTCGCGAAGGCGGGCCCGGGCGTCCAGCCGCGCGCGGCGAGGGCAGCGTCCACGGCCGCCTGGAACGGGGCGTAGGCGGCGTCCAGAGTCTCCGTGCCGTGGTCGAAGTAGAGCCGGTTCGCGCCCGGCGCGGGCAGCAGCGCCGGCAGCGTCTCCGCGGCGACACCGCCGAGCGCGGGCCAGTGCGTCGAGACGCCGGCCGCGGCCCCGAAGACGGCCGGGTACTCGGCGAGGGCGTAGAGCGAGACGAGCCCGCCCATGCTCGCGCCCATCACGGCCGTGCTCTCGGGCCCGCGGCGCGTGCGGAAGCGGGCGTCGATGGCCGGCTTGAGCTCGCCCGCGAGAAAGCGCAGGTAGGCGTCCGAGCGCAGGCCGCGCTCGCCCGAGACCTCGGTCCGGAGCGTGTCCGCGCCCGGCACGCCCCGCTGCGGCATGTACTCGGCGCGCCGCAGCGGTGTGTTCCAGACGGCGACGACGATGGCCGGCCGCACAGCCCCGACGGCGACGAGGGCCGTCATCGCCTCGTCGATCCCCCAGTCGACGCCCGTGTACGAGGCGGCCGGGTCGAACTGGTTCTGGCCGTCGTGGACGTAGAGGACCGGGTAGGACGCCGTGTCGACGGCGGCCGGGTCGGTAGAGTAGCCCGGCGGCAGCCAGACGTCGACGGTTCGCGCGGCGACGTGGCCCGAGGGGACCGCGGCGAAGCGGAGCACGGTCCCGGTCACGCCCGGCGCGACGAGCGGCACGGGCTCGGGCAGGACGGGCTGGGAGGGCTGGGCTGAGGCGGGCCGGGCTGAGAAGGGCAGCGCGCCGAGGCAGGCGAGCAGGGCGAGGCGGCGCATTGGCAGGGCGGCAGCGGTGCCCCGAGTCTACCGCCTGCGGACGAAGATTCGGGCGCGGTTTTCGTCCGCGCTTCGACCGCCCGGAAGCGCTGCCAGGCGCGGGGGCCTGTATCCTCTGCCGATCCCGCATCCCCCATCCCGCATCCCAGCCTCATGAAACTGACCGTCATCGGAGCCGGCAACGTCGGCGCGACCGTCGCCGAGTGCGTCGCTCGCATGGACATCGTCGAGCACATCGCGCTCATCGACATCAACGCGGGCGTCGCCCAGGGCAAGGCGCTCGATCTCATGCAGACGGCCCCGATCCACGGCTTCGACACCGTGATCGAGGGCGGCGACGACTACGCGCTCACGGCCGGCTCGGACATCACCGTCATCACGGCCGGCCTGCCGCGCAAGCCCGGCATGTCCCGCGACGACCTGCTGAAGGTCAACGCCGACATCGTGTCGTCCGTCACGCGGCAGGTCGTGGCGCAGTCGCCGGACACGATCATCATCGTCGTCTCGAACCCGCTCGACGTGATGACCTACGTCGCCTACATGGAGTCCGGCTTCCCGTCCGAGCGCGTGATGGGCATGGCCGGCGTGCTGGACACGGCGCGCTTCCGGACGTTCCTCAAGATGGAGCTCGGCGTCTCGATCCGCGACATCCAGGCGATGCTGCTCGGCGGCCACGGCGACACGATGACGCCGCTGCCGCGCTTCACGACGGTCGGCTCGCAGCCGGTGACGGACCTCATCCCGGAGGCCCGCCTGAACGAGATCATCGAGCGGACCAAGAAGGGCGGCGGCGAGCTCGTCGGCCTCATGGGCACGTCGGCGTGGTACGCGCCGGGCGCGGGCGCGGCCGAGATGGTCGAGGCGATCGTCAAGAACTCGGGCCGCGTGCTGCCGGCCGCGGCGTGGGTGACGGGCCAGTACGGCCTCAACGAGATGTTCATCGGCGTCCCGGTGAAGCTCGGCACGGGCGGCATCCAGGAGACGATCGAGCTCGCGCTCAACGACGCCGAGAAGGCGACGATGGCGCAGTCCGGCGCGGCCGTCCAGGAGCTGCTCGACGCCTACGAGGCGATCAAGAACGCGGCCTGACGCCCTGTTCCGGCGGCTGCGCGCGGGGGTCCGGACGTCCGGGTCCCCGCGCGCTGCGTCTGGTGGCGGCCGTGCCCGGACGTCGTGCCCGGACGTCGTGCCCGGACGTCGTGCCCGGACGTCGTGCCCGGACGTCGTGCCC
>JAYWIE010000140.1:0-4152 GCA_043789155.1 Rubricoccaceae bacterium
GTTCCAGCCGTGCCTGGACTACCACATCCAGAAGTGCCTCGCGCCCTGCGTCGCCTACGAAACGGAGCCGCACTACGACGCGACCATCGCCCAGATCAAGACGCTGCTGAACGGCAAGACGGACGCCCTCGCGGCCGACCTCCGCGCCCAGATGGTGCGCCTCGCCGGCGAGAAGCGCTTCGAGGAAGCCGCCGAGCTTCGCGACCGCGCCCGCGCCCTCGACGTCTACAAGACCAAGCAGAAGGTGGTGACGGACTCGGACTCCGACCGCGACCTCTTCGCGCTCGCCGCCTCGCGCGAGGACGACGTCGCCATCGGCGTCCTGTTCAAGGTGCGGGAGGGCAAGATCATCGGCCGCCAGCACCAGACCGTCCGCCACATCGAGGCCCACGCCGACGCCGACCTCGCGCAGACGCTCCTCGAGGCCTACTACGCGCAGGCCCAGTTCTTCCCCGACGAGGTCTACCTCTCGACCGACATCACGGACGCCGGCCCGGTCGAGGCGCTGCTGCGCGAGCGCAAGGGGCGCATCGTGACGGTCCGGGTCCCGCAGCGCGGCGAGAAGGTGGACCTGATGAGCATGGTCCAGGCCAACGCGAACCTGCTGCTGAGCGAGTGGCAGCTCCAGAAGGAGAAGCAGGACGAGGACCGCGTGCCGCGCTCGGTCGGCGCGCTCGAGCGCGACCTGCGTCTGCCGCGCCCGCCGCGCCGCATCGAGTGCTTCGACATCTCGCACCTCGGCGGCACGGGCACCGTCGCCAGCTGCGTCGTGTTCGTCGACGGCGCGCCGCGCAAGTCCGAGTACCGCACGTTCAAGATCCGGACGGTCGAGAACGGCAAGCCCGACGACTTCCAGTCCATGCGCGAGGTCGTCACGCGGCGCTTCGCGCGCGTGCTCGAGGAGAACGGCCCGTGGCCGGACCTCGTCATCATCGACGGCGGCAAGGGCCAGCTCTCGTCGGCCGTCGAGAGCCTGCGCGGCGTGGACGTCTACGGCAAGTTTCCGGTCGTCGGGCTCGCGAAGCGCCTCGAGGAGGTCTTCTTCCCGGGCCACTCCGAGTCCGTGATCATCCCGCGCACGTCGAGCAGCCTGCGGCTCATCCAGCGCGTCCGCGACGAGGCGCACCGCTTCGCGGTGACGGCGCAGCGCAAGCAGCGCGCCATCAAGGACCTCCGCTCAGAGCTCCTGGACGTGCCGGGCGTCGGGGCGAAGACGGCGCAGAAGCTGCTGACGGTCGTCGGAAGCGCGGGCGCGGTGAAAGCGGCGACCGAGACCGAGCTCGCCGCCGTCGTCGGGGCGAGCGCCGCGCGCAAGGTGCGGGCGTTCTTCGACGCGGCACCGGAGGCCGAGGCATGACGGCTGGGAGCCCGCCTCCCCGAACCACGGCCTCGACCTCACGGCCGCCTTCACGGCCGGCAGCTTCGGCTTCTCCGGCCACGTGCGAGGGGTCGGGGGCGACAGCATCGCCGTCCCGGGGAGCTCTGCCACAGGCAGCCCCTCGGGCACGCAGGATGTGCGGGCCTGCGTTGTGCGCTTCGGCGAGGACGGCGCACCGGCAGCCGGCTAGTGCAGCGTCTCGGGATATATGACGAGTCTGCCTGCGACGATTTTCTCTCCCCCGAGGGGACCGGGCAAGCCCGGACCAGACCGGGATACCCGGACCGGATGTCCGGCAGGACAGAGAGGGGTTTCGGGCAACCCGTCAGGGACGACGGGATGCTGCACTAGCGAGCGGAACGTGGGCGTCGTGACCAGGCTGCGCCTCGGCGGCTTCGGCACCGCCTCCGAGGTGCCCGCCGAAGGCGCTCCGCGTGGCACCGAACCCGCTCGCGCGCCGCGCCCGCGCCTCGCTGCGCCTCGACGCCCCGGCCGACGCTCGCGTGGCCGTCCTCGACGCGCTCGGCCGCACCGTCGCCGTGAACCGCGACGGCCCGCTCGCGGCCGGCGAGACGACGCTGAGCCTCGACGCGGCGCGGCTGCCACCCGGCGTCTACGCCGTCCGCGTCGCGAGCGGCACGGGCACGCGGTCGGTCCTCGTCACCGTGGCGCGCTGACCGGAGCGCGTGTCCGGCGGGAGGCCTGCGCGCCGCCCGCTCCGGGACACTCGCTCACACGACCGTCTCGGGCTCGAGGTGGCACTCGGCCGTGCCGCGCTCGACCTGGATCGTCGCGTGGTCGATCCCGAACCGCTCGTGCAGCGCGTGCACGGCGTCGTGCAGGAACGCGTCGTCGGTGCCGGCCTCGGGGCGGACGACGTGCGCCGTCAGCGCCGCCTCGGTCGTGCTCATCGCCCAGACGTGCAGGTCGTGGACCCCGGCCACGCCCGGCTGCGTCGCGAGGAAGGCCCGGACCTCGGCCGGGTCGATGCCCTCCGGGACGGCGTCGAGGGCGAGGTCGACCGACTCGCGCAGCAGGCCCCACGTCCCGGCGGTGATGACGGCCGCGATGGCGAGGCTCACAGCCGGGTCCAGCCACAGCCAGCCCGTCGTGCCGATGACGAGCCCGGCCGCGCCGACGCCGAGCGAGACGCCGGCGTCGGCCGCCATGTGCAGGAACGCGCCACGGACGTTGAGATCGTCCGCGCGGCCGCGCATGAACAGCAGGGCCGTCGCGGTGTTGACGGCCACGCCGAGCGCGGCCACCCACACGAGCGCGCCGCTCGCGACGGGCTCGGGCGCGCCGAGGCGGCGGACGGCCTCCCACGCGATCCCGCCGACGGCGACGAGCAGCAGGAGCGCGTTGGCGAGCGCGGCGAGGATCGAGGACCGCCGCCAGCCGTACGTCCGCCGGGCGGTCGGGGCGAGGCCGGCCAGCCACGCTGCGCCCCACGCGAGCAGCAGCCCGAGCACGTCCGTGAGGTTGTGCCCGGCGTCGGCGAGCAGCGCCAGCGAGTGCGCCCGCAGCCCGACCGTCGCCTCGACGGCGACGAAGGCCACGTTGAGCGCAGCGCCAGCGGCGAACGCGCGCGAGAAGGACGCCGGGGCGTGGTGCGCGTGGTCGTGGGCCATCGGACGTGCGGGGGTCTGCGAGCGGTGTCCTACGCGGCCGCGCCGCAGCGGTGCCACGGCGCGGCGGTGCCACGGCGCGGCGGTGCCGGGCCTAGCTTCGGCCTCCCCCGCCCCGCCCGACGGCGGCCGCCCCGATGATCACGCTCGACCGCGACGGCCCGCTCCAGATCGCCGACCAGATCGCCCAGGGGCTGCGCTACGAGATCGGGGCCGGCGCGTACCGCCCCGGCGAGCGCCTGCCGTCCACGCGCGCGCTCGGCGAGACGCTCGGCGTGTCGTTCCACACGGTCCGAAAGGCGTACCAGGTGCTGGCGGCCGAGGGCGCGCTCGCCGTGCGCCAGGGCGGCGGCTACTCGGTCGCCGAGCGGACGGCCGTCACGCGCGCCGAGCGCCTCGAGCGCGCCGCCGGCGTCGTGCAGGACGCGCTGCACCGGCTCGTGAGCCTCGGCCTGAGCGAGGACGAGATCGAGTACGCCGTCGAGGAGGGCGTCCAGTTTTTCGAGCGCCCGGGCCGCCGCCGGGCCCTGCTGTTCGCGGCACCGTACCGCGAGCTCGCCGAGAGCGGGGCCGAGCAGGCGTCGGCCGCGCTCCAGGAGCGCGTCGCCCACGTCCTCACGGGCGAGCTCACCGTACGGACCGAGGCCGAGGGCGTCGTCGCGCCGATGGCCGCGCTGCGCGACGTCCGCCGGGTGCTGCCGGACGTCGAGGCCGTCGGCGTCGTGGTGCACTACCCGCAGGCCGTGCTCGAGGCCGTCGCGCGGCTGGGCGCGTCCGAGACCCTCGCCCTCGTCACACGCCACGCCGACGCCATCGCGCCCCTTCTGGACGAGGTCGGGGCGCGGACGGGCTTCTCGGGCCACGCGGTCGCAGTCACCGTCGAGGCCGAGAAGCGGCAGCTCGAGGCGACCGTCCGGCAGGCGCGCGTCGTCCTCGTGACGCCGCAGGCACGCCGCCGGCTCCGGACGGCGCTCGCTGGCACGGACGCGACCGTGCTCGAGCTCGCGCCGACGCTCTCGCCCGAGTCGCTCGTCCGCATCCGCGAGGCGCTCGCGGTGTGAGCGGGCAGTGGGCAGCGGGCAGTGGGCAGTGGGCAGTGGGCAGTGGGCAGTGGGCAGTGGGCAGTGGGCAGTGGGCAGTGGGCAG
>JAYWIE010000141.1:0-4120 GCA_043789155.1 Rubricoccaceae bacterium
GGAAGGCCTCGAGGCCGAGCACGTCCGCCCAGCGCCGCCGCCCGCCGACGCGCCGCAGCACGGCCGCGAGCAGCGCCCCGTCGGCGAGCGTCTTGGCCGCGATCGCCGCGAGAGCGACGCCCGGCGCGGCCGCGAGCCCGACGAGCGGGAGCGCGTGCGCCGCCCACAGGGCCACGTACGCTGCCACGACGGGCAGGCCGCCCGCGAGGCCGCCGCGCGCCCAGCGCCGCCGCTGTCGGTACGCCGCCGCGACCCCGTCCACGGGCAGCGTCCAGACGGTCGTCGGCGCGCCGACGGGGAAGCGGACGCGCGCGTCCGTCCGCTCGGCGACGGCGCGGACGAGCGTGAAGTCCTCGGTGACCGAGAACGGCAGCGCCGGGTAGCCGCCGACGGCGTCGTAGACCGTCCGCCGGACGGCCATGTTGTTGCCCATGCCGGTCGCGGGGACGCCGGCCTCGGCGAGCGCGCTCACGGCCCCCATCAGGAGCGTCCAGTCGAGCGCCTGCACGCGGTCGAACGGCCGGCCGGGGCGCGGGTCCAGCCGGGCCAGCCCGCAGACGAGCCCGACGGCCGCGTCGGCGAAGGGCGCGGCCGTGGCGCGGGCCCACAGCGGCGGCGCGGCGCAGTCGGCGTCGGTCACGAGCACGATCTCGGCCGTCGTGGTCTCGATGGCGGCGTGGAGCGCGTTGGCCTTGCCGTGGAGCGCCCCGGCCGATGCGGGCACGCGGACGAGGCGCAGCCGCGGCCGGCCGTTGGGGACGTCACCGTCCGGGACGTCACCGTCCGGGCCGTCGTCGTCCGGGCCGTCGTCGTCCGGGCCGTCGCCGGCCGTGGCGAGGTGGCGCGGCATCCGCGAGCGGACGACGGCCGCCGTGCGGTCGGCCGAGCCGTCGTCGGCGACGACGATCTCGATGCGCTCCGCCGGGTAGTCCTGCGCGAGCAGCGCGTCGAGGCAGCGCCCGATGGTCGCCTCCTCGTCGCGGGCGGCGACGACGATGGCGACGGTCGGCAGGTCGCGGTCGGGCACGGGCGGCGCGAGCACGGCCGCGCGCGACGTCCGCCACGCGAGCGCGCCCGCGAACGCGACGTACCCGCCGGTGACGAGCACGAGCGTGGGGACGAGGGCAGCGAGAGCGGTCACGAGGCAGTCACGAGGCGGTCACGCGGGGAGGGCGGGGAAGCGCCACCCCGCGGCGGCGAGTCGGGGCAGGGCGAGGCGGAGCGCGGCCGCGGCGCGCGCCGCCGGCGCGCCGTCGTGCAGCACGGCGATCCCGCCGGGCCGCGCCGCGCGGACGAGCCGCTCGGCGAGGGCGGCCGGCGTCGCGGAAGGTAGGAAGTCGCCGGGCATCAGGTCCCACAGAACGAGCCGCCGGCCGCCGGCCCGCGCCCACCGCGCGAGCCCCGGCGTGACGCGCCCGTACGGCGGCCGCACGTCGCGCACGGCACGCCCGAGGACGTCCTCAAGCGCGCGCTCGGCGCGCGCCATCTCGCGGACGGCCGCGCCGGGCGGCATCCGCCACGCGCTCCGGTGCGCGCCGCCGTGGTTGCCGGCGCGGTGCCCGGCGGCGGTCCACAGCCGCGCGAGGTCGGGGCGGGCGCGGGCGCGGTCGGCCGAGAGGAACGCGAGCGCGCGGGCGTCGCACGCGGCGAGCGCGGCGAGCAGCAGCGGCGTGCCGGCGGCGTCCGGCCCGTCGTCGAGCGTGACGTAGAGCAGCGGCCGGCCGTCGGCGTCGTGGCCGGGGCCGCGCAGCAGCGCCCCCGGCACGAGCGGGCCGACGAGGCGGACGCCGTAGGTGTCGCGGGCGAAGGTCAACGGGGCGGGACGGGACTGGCTACGAACCTACCCCGGTCCGTGACCGGAGAGCGCCGCGCGCCGCCGATCCCTGGCGGCGCACGGTTCACACGCGAGCGCGCGGCGCGTCAGCGCGCGACGACGAGGCGCTGCGACGTGACGCTCCTGTCGCCCACCATCCGGACGACGTAGACGCCCGGGGCCAGCCCACGCGTCGCGACGGACACCGGCGTCTCGCCCGCGGCCATCGCGCCGTCGTGGAGCACGGCGACCTCGCGGCCGAGCGCGTCGACGACGCTCACGCGGACCGCCTGCGCCGCGCCGAGGCGCACGCGGAGCGTCGCGGTCCCGGCCGTCGGGTTCGGCGCGGGTGCCGTGAGGCCGAACGCGTCCGCGCCGGACGCCTCCTCGCCCGGCAGGCAGATCCCGAACTGGCCCGCCGCGTTCTTCATCTGGACCGGCCCGGTGCCCGCGGACGACTGGTACAGCGCCCACTGGTTCGCGAAGTGCACGCTCGGCACGCCGGCCGTGCTGACGAAGCCGCTCTGGCCGGGCGGCACGACCGTCTCCATCCGAATGCCGAAGCACGGCGCGGCACCGGCGAACGAGACCGCCTGCTGGTACGTGCCGGGGTACTCGTCGTAGGTCCCGTTCGCGCGGACGACGCGCGTGAGCTCCTGCAGCTCGGCGAACGTCACGCTCGGTGCCGCGGCGCGGAGGCTGGTCTGGAGAAACCGCACGCCGTCGTACGTCCGCAGGCCCGAGCGCCAGTTCTGGTTGTCGCCCTGGTTCCACCACGGCGCGGGCTTGTTATTCCAGTTCGCGAAGAGGCCCGAGGCGGGGTTGCGCTGCTGCGGCTGCACCTCGAACGGGACGACGCCGACCCACTCGCCCGAGCCGTCGGCGCGGGCGGGCAGGCGCGGGTCCTGGCTGCCCGGACGCTGCGGGTAGCGCCCGACGTGCCAGTACGCCGTGTTGAGGGCGGTGTCCGCGTAGAGCAGATTGAACGACATCGTGACGCGCCGGCCGGCCGCCTCGAAGTCGTTGATCGTGGAGCCGTGCCAGACGTCGTAGAACGCCTCGACCATGTCGAGCTCGCGGTTCCAGAAGGCGTACTGGTACGCCGCGCCGCGCTGGGCGTTGAGCAGGATCACCGGCCCCTGCTCCGTCCGCGCGTGCGTGTACGGGACGTCGGCCGCGCCGCGGACGCGGATCGTCTCGGGGACGAACGTGAACGGCCGGACCTGCCCGCCGTAGCGGTACGTCGTGGCCGAGACGGGCTCGAAGAGGAAGGTGTCGACGTTGTCCGAGTAGCCCGTCGTGAGCGTCCACGTGAAGCCCGATGACGTGCGCCAGCTGGTGCCGATGATGACGCCGGGGATGCCGGGGACGGTCATGCCGCGGAGCACGTTGCCGCCGGGGAAGCGCAGCGAGACCTCGCTCGTGACGGCCTTGGCCGTGGCCGTCGGCGCGCCCATCTGCGGCGCGCCGAGCAGCATTGCGTCCGCCTCGGAGAGGCCGGCGGAGACGGTGGCGGCGAAGGAGCCGAACTTCAGCGGCACCCCGATGCCCGCGAGGAACGCGTCCGACGCGGCGCGGCGGCGCTCGAGCTCCGCGGCACCCTCGCGGGCGAAGGCGCGGTCCGTGGCGTCGTACTGCGGGCCAGCGGTGGCAGCGCCCGGGCCGGCGTTGAGGCCGAGCGCGCCCGCCGGCGGCGGCGCGTTGGTGATCGTCGTCACGGCACCGGGGTCGTTGACGGGCCGGTTCGCCTCGAACCACGCCGCGCCCTGCGCGTCGAGCTCGCCGAGGCGCGTGAGCTCCTGCCCGCCGACCTCGCCGAAGCGGCGCATGAAGAACTGCAGCACGGCGACGAGCTTGTCGCGGTCCCACCGCTCGGGTGCCACGCCGACCTGCGTGTACTCGTAGGGCAGGTAGACGGCCGGGCGCGCGGCCGTCGAGTCGATGTATGTGTTGACGCCGGCGATGTACGCGTCGAGCATCGTCCGGACCGGCGCGGAGAGCGCGGCGAACTGGGTCGCGCGCTCGGCGGGCGTGTAATAGACCGTCCGGACCTGCTGGTCCTGTGTCAGCGCCGCGGCACCCTGGAGCTCGGCGAGGCGGCCCGTCGCGGAGCGCCAGAAGGTCTCCATCTGGAAGAGGCGGTCCTGGGCGACGGCGAAACCCTGGCCGAAGAACAGCGCCCGCTCAGTCGGTGCCCCGATGACGGGCACGCCGTACGCGTCGCGCGCGATGGTGACGGTCTGGCCGTCGGGTGCCGTGAGCGTCACGGTCGTCTGCGCCGCGGCGAGGCCGGGCACGAGCACGAGC
>JAYWIE010000142.1:0-4119 GCA_043789155.1 Rubricoccaceae bacterium
GCCGACGAGATCCGCTGCGCGGACCCAGCCGGCCGCCTGACGCTCGAACACGTAGATCTGCCCGTAGCCCGTGCGGACGAATGGGGCTCCGAGGAAGACGGAGCGGCCCGTCGCCGCGAGCGAGGCGGCGATGACCTCGCCCGTCCCGCCGAGCGCGACCAGGTCGGCTGCCTCGCGCCAGGCCGCGCCGTCGCGCTCGAACACGATCAGCGCCGACGCCCGCCCCTCGGTCCCGGCTGCGACGACGGCGAGCGAGTCGGTGAGGGCAACGGCGTGGCCGAACTGGCGAGCGGCTGTGAGGCTCGGACTGAGCAGTGCCGTCACCTGCCACGTGCCCTGACGCTGCTCGGCAAGAACGGCCGCGCCGGGACTGAACTGGTTTCCCGGGGCCCCGATGAGCACGCGGCCCCCGTCGGCGCTGAGCGCGGTGCCGAATCTGCTGCCCGGCGGGAGCGACGCCGGGGCGTCGATGCGCGCGGCGAGCGCCCAACCGTCCGTCTGTTGCGTGTACACGTACACCGCGCCCGGCACGCCCAGCGCCGCATTTCCCGGCGCGCCGACGAACAGCCGGCCGCCGTCGATCGCGACCGCCTCGCCGAACGAGTCACCGCTCGTGCCGGGCGAGCGGATCGCCTGCCGGGGCACCCAGCCTGCTGCTGTCCGTCGAAGCGTAAAAACGGAGAACGGCCGCCGCTCTCCGACCGTCTCGCGCCCCGTCGCGACGGCATCGTCGCCGCTGACCGCGACGCTCTCGCCGAAGCCGCCGTCGCGCGTCGACCCGACCACCCCGGGCGAGACCGAGGCGTCCAGCACCGGACGGGTCTGGGCGACCGCGGAAACGGCCCACAGGGCGAGAACGGCGAGGACAGCAGGACGGCACATGGGGGCAGCAGGTGGTGAACCATCGAGATACGGGTCTGCTTCGATATCTGCAAGGCAAAGGGTACGGCCCGACGGACCGAGCGGGCCGGGCGGCCCCCGATGGCTTCCGGCGCGGGTGGAACGCGGCCCGCCGCGCGTCGTCCTCCGACGCCCACGTCTTCCTGATGCCTGTCCGCCCCGCTCTCCTGCTCGTCGCCCTCGTCGCGACGCCGTGCCTCGCGCAGCCCGCCGACACGCTCGCGCTGCCCGAGGTGCAGGTCGAGGCGACGCGCTCGCTCGGCAGGGCCGCGGCGTACGCGGTCGCCGTCGTCGAGCGCGACCCGGGCGAGCGGGCCGCGGCGTCCGGCGCGGGGCTCGACGTGGCGCTGCGGCGCGTGCCCGGGCTCGTCGTGACCGGCCGCGAGAACCCGGCGCAGGGCGAGCGGCTCGTCGTGCGCGGGCTCGGCGCGCGGTCCGCGTTCGGCGTCCGCGGCGTGCAGGTGGTCCTCGACGGCGTGCCGCTGACGCTCGCCGACGGGCAGGCCGTGCTCGGCATCGTAGACCCCGCCCTCGTGCGGCGCGCCGAGATCGTCCGCGGGCCCGCCTCGGCGCTGTGGGGCAACGGCTCCGGCGGCGTCCTCTTTCTCGACACGCGCCCCGAGCCGCAAACCGGCGCGCCGCTCGCCTCCGTCACCGCGACCGGCGGCGCGTGGGCTGCGCCGGCCTACCGGCTCGGGCTGCGGCGGCTCGCCGCCGAGGCCGTCGCGCCCATCGGCCGGTCGCGCGTCGGGCTGGCCGTGAGCACGGTCGCCGGCGGCGGCTACCGCGACTACGCCTCGTTCCAGACGACGCGCGCCCGCGCCTTCGCCGACGTCCCGCTCCGCGCCGGCCGCGCCGGCATCGGCCGCGCCGACCTCCGGCTCGTCGCGGCGCTCGAGGACGCGCCGCACCTCGACAACCCCGGCGCGCTCACCGCGGCCGAACTCGCCGCAGACCCGCGGCAGGCCGAGGCGCGCACAGTGGCAACCGCTTCTGGCAAGACGAGCCGGCAGGGGCAGGCCGCGGCCACGCTCCGCCTCGCCGCGCGCGTCGCCGACGTCACGGCGACCGTCTACGGCGTCGCGCGCGCGCTCGACAACCCGCTCCCGTTCGCCTACGTCGCCGTGGACCGCGCGGCCGGCGGCACGCGCGTCCAGGCCGAGCGCACGCTCGGGCCGCTCGCGCTCGCGCTCGGCGCGGACACGGCCGTCCAGCGCGACGCGCGCACGAACCGGCCCAACGAGATGGGCACGCCGGGCGCGACGCTGCTGCTGGACCAGACCGAGACCGTCGCGACCGTCGCCGCGTTCGTCCGCGCCGGGCTCGACCTCGCGCCGCTCGGCCTGCCCGGCGTCGCGCTCGACGGGGCCCTCCGCGCGGACCGTGTCCGCTTCTCGGCCGCGGACCGCCTGCTGAGCGACGGCGACCAGTCGGGCGCGCGGACGCTCCGGGCGCTCAGCCCGCAGCTCGGCCTGCGCGTGCGCCGTGGCACCACGACGGCCTACCTCTCGGCCGCGACGGCCTTCGACACCCCGACGACGACCGAGCTCGTCAACCGCCCGGACGGGGGCGGCGGGTTCAACCCGGCCGTCGGGCCACAGCGGACGGCGGGCGTCGAGGCCGGCGCGCGCGCGGCCCTGCGCGGGCAGGCGCTCGTGGACGTCGCCGTGTACGCGCTGCGCGTCCGCGACGGCCTCACGCCCGTGCCCGGCGCGGACGGCCGCACGTTCTACGTCAACCGCGCACGCATCGGGCACGTCGGGGCCGAGGTCGCGGGCGAGTGGCGGCCCGCGCCGTGGGCGCGCGTGGCGGCCGTCTACACGTGGACGCGGCTGCGCTTCGGTGCGGGCACGGACGTCGGGACGGCCAGCGCCGAGGGCTTCGCCGTGCCGGGCGTCGCCGAGCACCGCCTCGCGGCGCGCGTCGAGGCGACGTGGCGCGGGCTCACGCTCGCGCCCGACGCCGCGCTCACGTCCGGCGTTTTCGCCGACGACCTCAACACGGTCCGGACGGGCGCGTCGGCCGTCGTGGACGTCTCGCTGAGCGCCGCAGGTGTGCGCGCGGGCCGGGCCACGGTGCGGCCGTTCGTGCGCGTCGGCAACGTGTTCGACAGCCGCGCCGTCGTGTCCGTCGTGGCGAACGCGCGCGGCGGGCGCTTTTTCGAGCCGCCGGCCGGCCGGAGCGTCCAGGCCGGCCTCAGCGTGGGGATCTGAAGACGGGACGGGCACCTGTCCCAGCCCCCGACGTCAGCGGGCCTTGACGGTCGCGAGGCCGCCGTCGACGCGCAGCGCCTGACCCGTAACCCAGCCTGAGCGCGACCCGTCCAGCAGCCAGTCGACGGCGTCCGCGACCTCGGCCGCCTCGCCGACGCGCCCCAGCGGGTGCATCGCGGCCGACGCCGCCTCGGCCGCCTCGGAGGCCAGCAGGCGCGCCGCGAGCGGCGTCCGGACGAGCCCCGGCGCGACGGCGTTGACGCGGATGCCGCGCGGGGCGTAGGTCGCCGCGGCCGAGCGCGCGAGCCCCTCGACGCCCGCCTTGGCCGCCGCGACGGCCTCGTGGTTCGCCATCCCGACGCCCGCGGCCGCGCTCGACATCAGCACGATCGCGCCGCCCGACCCGTACATCGCCTTCGCGGCGGCGCGGACGAGGTTGAAGGCCGTCGTGAGGTTGAGCCGGATCGTCTCGTCGAACTCGGCCGGCGACGTGAGGTGGCCGGGCTTGAGCAGGATCGAGCCGACGAGGTTGGCTGCGCCGTCGAGGCGGCCGTACTCGGCGACGGCGCGCTCGGCGGCGGCCCGGACGGCGTCGGCGTCGGTCGCGTCGAGCGGGAGGGCGAGGCCGCCGGTCTCGGCCGCGAGCGCGGCGAGGCGGTCCGCGTCGCGCGCGCAGAGGACGAGGCGCGCGCCGCGCGCGGCGAGGCGGCGGGCGAGGGCGGAGCCGATGCCGCCGCTCGCGCCGAGCAGCAGGACGACGGGGGACGGGTCGGACATGTCGTGGGGTGGGGGAGAGGCGGGCGTATTCGCGCGCCCCGCCGGCGTTCCGGGCGGTGCAGGCTGCGCCCGAGAAAATCCGTATCCCGGAATCCCGTAGGGGCACAGCTTGCTGTGCCCGTGCGTCATGCGCCACGGTGACCCGTGCGTGGGCACGGTGACCCGGGCGCGGTGACCCGGGCGCGGTGACCCGGGCGCGGTGACCCGGGCGCGGTGACCCGGGCGCGGG
>JAYWIE010000143.1:0-4113 GCA_043789155.1 Rubricoccaceae bacterium
GCGCGCAGCCACGCCGCGAGGAAGCCCGCCCAGAAGGCGTCGCCGGCCCCGGTCGCGTCCACGACGGCGGTGACGGGCTCGGCCGCGACGGCTACGTGCTGCCCGTCCCACGACACCAGCGCGCCCTCGGCCCCGAGCGTGTAGCAGACGAGCTGCGCGCCGAGCGCGTGGTACCGCGCCACGGCGTCGGCGTCGGTGAGGGGCCCGAAGAGGCGCGCGGCGTCGTCGCGGGAGGACTTGACGAGCGGGCCGAGCGCGAGCATCCGGCCCGCAGCGTCGAGCTGCTCCGCGCGGCGCGCGGCCGTCTCGGGCGCGAAGTTGACGTCGACGCTGAGCGCCGTCCCGAGCGCGGCCGCGCGGGCGGCGGCGGCGAGCAGGGCCGCGCGGCCGGGCTCGCGGCTCAGCGCGAAGCCCGACGTGTGGAAGAGGCGCGCGGCCCCGAGCAGGCCGTCCGGCAGCTGCTCCGGCGCGACGAAGCGGTCGGCCGTGCGGTACAGCAAGAAGTCCGGCGTCGCGGCCGAGCGCGCGACGACGGCGAGGCTCGTCGGGACGCCCGGCCGGCGCGCGAGGCGCAGGTCCACGCCGGCGGCCTGCGCCTCGCGCGCGAGAAAGCGGCCGAGGCCGTCGTCGCCGACCGTCGCGACGAGGGCCGTGCGGACGCCGAGCGCGGCGAGCGCCCGCGCGAGGTTGGCCGGGCTGCCGCCGGCGTGGCGCTCGAAGCGCGCCGCCTCGCCGACGGCGTCGGCGGGCTCGGCCGAGAGCAGGTCCACGAGGATCTCGCCGGCCACCACGACGGCCGGTGCCTCGTCGCGGGCCAGCGCGTCGTGGCGAGCCGGCGCGTCGGTCGGCGCGTCGGTCGGCGCGGCCGCCGGCGTGGTGGCCGCGGTGTCTGCGGCGGCCCGGACGCCGGCGAGGGCGGCGCGGGCGAGGACGGCCCCGGCGGCGCTCCACGCGAGCGGGGCCATGCCGTGCGGCGCGCCCCGCTCGGCGTCGAGGTACTCGGGGAAGCCGAGCGCGTTGGCGGCGTCGAGACGGTCGGCGAGGGCCGTGGCCTCGGCGCGGCGGCCGTGGCGCGCGAGGGCTGCGGCCCACCACCCGTTGACCATCGGCCACAGGCCGCCGTTGTGGTAGTGGCCGGGGCGGTTCGAGAACGTGTCGCGGACGGCCCCGCGGAGCGCGGCGTAGGCTGGCTCGCCCGGCGTGACGGTCGGGGCGAAGGCGGGCACGAGCCCGGCCGGGTTCTGCGCGGCGAAGGCGGCTCCGGCGTCGAGCAGCGCGCCCGCACGGTCCGCCCAGAGATCCGTCAGGCCGAGCGCGAGCGCGGAGCCGAGCGCGTCGAAGCGGCGCGTGTAGCCGCCGGGCGCGAGCGCGGCGAACGGGTACGGCGCGCGGCCGGCGGCCGCCGCGTGCGCGCGCGGGTGGTAGACGTGCTCGGGCGCGTCGCCGGGCAGCGGCCAGAACGTGGCCGCGAGGAGCGGCTCGAGGCGGTCCGCCTGCCACGCGGCCGCGTCGCCGTCCGGCGCGACCGCGGCCCACGCGCGCAGCGCGGCGAGGCGCAGCACCTGGTCCATCAGGACGTAGCCGTGGAGGTCGTACTCGTCGGCCCAGTCGCCGGCCTGCGGGACGTAGACGAGGCCGCGGCCGTTGAACTCCCAGACGTCCATCAGCGCGAAGACGCGCGCGACGTGCGGGGCCATGCGCGCGGCCCACGCGCGGTCGCCGGAGGCCTCGGCCCAGCGGGCGGCCCCGAGCGCGGCCCAGAGGCCGGCGTCGACGCGCCCGGCGAGGCCGCCGTAGCTGACGTCCGAGACGCGCCCGTCGGCGTCGAGGGCGACGTTGGACGGGGTCTGGCCCTGCGGGCCGGCCGCGGCGACGAGCGTCTCGACGGTCCGCCGGAGGCCGTCGCCGAGCGCGTCGTCGCCCGCGGCGAGGCCGGCGGCGGCGAGGCCGGCGAGGCCGCACACGACGCCGTCGCGCGCCCACACGCGGCGGTAGTTGGCGCGCTCGGCCGGGCTCGCGAGGAAGCCCGCCGGCGTGAGCACGTCGCGGAGCAGGCCGAGGGCCGCGCGCCCGGCCGGGCCGTCGGCCCAGTCCTGAAGGTCGGGCATCACCAGTACAGGCCGACGACGACGGCCGTGAGCACGAGCAGGAGCACGCTCCAGAGGCGGTAGTTGGCGACGAGCGGCACCGAGCGGAGCCGGACCGAGTCCTCGCTCCAGATCGACGGCTGCCACGTCACGTCGGCGATCGTCGCCGGGTCGGGTGCGGGCGTCATCCGGCTCACGGCGACGAGGACGGTGCCCGAGACGGCGAGCAGAATCGCGGGGATGTAGAGGAACGGGACCGAGACGACGCCGAGGACGGGCCCGAGCACGAACAGCAGGACGGAGACAGCGTGGCCGGCGATGACCGACCAGAAGGCGGCGGTCGAGGTCGCGCCGCGCCAGAACACGCCGACGACGAACAGGGCCACGAACGGCGGCACGACGTACGCCAGGAAGCTCTGGAGGTAGGTCCAGAGCGTGTCGAACTGGAGGATGACGGGCGTCCAGACGATGGCGGCGAGCATGAACACGGCCGTCGTGATGCCGCCGTAGCGGGCGAGCTCCTTCGAGGTCGCGTTGGGCCGGAAGTGGCGCACGAAGTCCATCGTGACGAGCGTGCTCGCCGAGTTGAGCGTCGCTTCGACGGTCGACATCAGCGCGGCGAGCATGCCCACGAGCACGAGCGCGCGGACGCCGGCCGGCAGCAGGTCGAAGACCATCGTCGGGAAGACCATGTCGGCGCGGGCGATGTCGGGGTAGAGCACGCGGCCCATCGTGCCCGGGAGCACCATCAGGAACAGGACGGGCAGCTTGAGGAAGCCCGCGAAGAGCGCCCCGCCGCGGCCCTGGTCCAGCGTCCGCGCCGCGAGCGTGCGCTGGACCATGAACTGGTTGGTCGCCCAGAAGTAGAAGCCCAGGATGAAGACGCCCGTGAGCAGGCCCGGCCACGGCAGCGTGGGGTCCGACGCGGGCAGGATGAGCGAGAGCTTCTCGGGCGGCGTGATGGCCGTGACGGCCGCCCAGCCGCCGCGGCTCTGGAGCGCGAGCCACGCGTAGACCGCCACGGCGACGGAGCCCGCGATGAGCAGGACGGCCTGCACGACCTCGGTGTAGACGACGGCCTTGAAGCCGCCGCCGATGATGTAGAAGCCCGAGAGCAGGGCGAGCGCGGCGATGGACGCCCACGTCGGGATGCCGGGCGCGACGAGCTGGATCACGAGCGCGCCGGCGTAGAGCGCCGCCGCCGTGTCCACGGTGATGTTGAGGAAGACGGTCCAGCCCGAGAAGTAGAGCCGGCTCCGGTTGTCGAAGCGCCGCGAGAGAAACTCGGGCATCGTGTACACGCCCGACTTGAGGTAGAACGGCAGGAAGAAGGCGCAGAAGACGACGATGACGATGCCCGCCATCCACTCGTAGTTGTAGACCGCTACGCCGACGCCGCCGTAGGCCTCGCCGGCCATCCCGACGAGCGAGGACGTGCTGATGTTGGCCGAGAACATGCTCAGGCCGATCGCGGCCCAGCCGAGCGAGCGGCCGGCGAGGAAGTAGTCGCTCGCGGAGTCCTGCTGCCGGCCGACCCAGAGGCCGAGCGCGACGATGCCGGCGATGTAGACGACGACCACGACGATGTCGAGGGTCGTGAGGGCGAACGTGGGCATAGGTCGGGTCGGGAAGAAAGAAACGGCGCGGGACGCGCTCGGGCGGGACGCGCTCGGGCGGGACGCCCCCCCTGCACGTGCGCCCATCGGTCGGGGAAGGTGGAGGCGACGTCGAGCGGGGGAGGCTCCCTCCGGGGCGCTCGGGCTGTCCCCCCGATTCCGGGCTGGCAAGGGTAGGTATTTCGCGGACCGCTCTACCCATCGCACTCCTCCCCAATGCCGTCATTCCCGGCCCCGACCGGGAATCCAGAGTCGCGCCGAGCGCGGCCCGACGTGCTCGGCGCGCTCACGGCCGAGGTGACGTTCAGATCGGACTCTGCGACGGCCGTCCGAGCAGATCCGGTGCGTCGTCTCACGACTCTGGATTCCCGCGTGCGCGGGAATGACGGCATGTGGTGGCGTCAGCGCGA
>JAYWIE010000144.1:0-4100 GCA_043789155.1 Rubricoccaceae bacterium
GTACACGCTCCTCCCGGACGCGGGCGACCCCGACGCGCTCGCGCGGCTGTGGCTCGGGACGCCCACGCGGGCCACGGCGGGCGACGACGAGCTGTTCCACGCCGTCGGCCGCCGGCACACCGAGCACCAGCCGTTCGGGCCGGACCCCGTCGCGCCGGGCCCCGTCGCGCCGGGCGTGCTCGCCGTGCTCCGCGAGGAGGCCGAGCGCGAGGGCGCGCGCCTCGTCGCCTTCGAGGAGGCGAACGACAAGGCGGCGCTGGCCGCGCTCGTCGCCGAGGCGGTCCGCGCGCAGGGGGCCGACCCCGCGCAGCGCGACGAGCTGCGCGCGTGGCTCCGCTCGGACAACGACCCGCGCCCCGACGGCGTCCCCGACGCCGAGCAGGACGCGGGCGGGCGGCGGACCGGCGGCCGCGTGCCGGCCGGCGCGCACGCAGCCGAGATGGAGCGGCTCGCAGCAGGCAGTCCGGTCCTCGTCGTCGTCATGACGGCGCAGGACGACCCGGCGGCGTGGGTCGCGGCCGGGCAGGCCGTCCAGCGCGTGCTGCTCCGCGCGACGACCCTCGGCCTCTCGGCGTCGTTTCTCAACCCCACCGTCGAGGTCGACGCCGTGCGGGAGCATCTGGCGCGGCTCGCCGGCGGGGCGTTCCCGCAGACCGTGCTCCGACTCGGGACGCCCGTCCCGCACGGCGGGACGCCGCGGCGGCGCGTGGGCGACGTCTCCTCGTGAGCGTGCGCCTACGCCCCGCTGCTCTCGGCCCCGATGTCCTCGGCCCCGCTGCCCTGCGCCCACACCGCGGCGTAGTCGCGCGCGAACGCCTCGAACAGGCCCGGCGCGCGGCCGAGCAGGCGGCCGAGGTCGGGCGCGAGGCCGCCCGCGAGGCCGAGCCGAGCGACGAGGTAGATCCGCGCCATCGTGGCGACGTAATCCGGCGCGAGGCCCTCGGCGAGCTTCCGCGCGCGGAACGCCCGCGCCGACGGGCGCGCGTAGCGGACGGGCCGGCCGAGCACGCGCGTGAGGACGGCCGCGACCTCGGCGTAGGTCAGCGCCTCGGAGCCGGTCAGCGTGTACGTCTTCCCGGCATGGGCGAGCCCCCCGCGCATCACGCGCGCCGCCGCCTCGCCGACGTCTCGGGCGTCGACGAAGCTCGTCCGGCCGCCGCCCGCCGGGACGAACACCTCGTCGCGGTCGCGGATCTCGGCCGCGTGCGCCGCGGCGAGGTTCTGCATGAAGAAGCTCGGCCGCAGGACCGTCGTGGGCATCGCGAGCCGGCGCGCGAGCCGCTCGAGGTGCCAGTGCGGCACGAGCGGGTTCGCCCCGACGACCGAGAGGACGACGGCGTGGGGCGGCTGCCCGCCTGCGCCATGCGCCGCGGCGTACGCCATCGCCGGCCCCATCACGCGCCGGACGTCGGCGACGGGCGGCGGGCGGAGCCAGAACACGGCTTCGGCTCCGCCGAGCGCGTCCGCGAAGGTCTCCGGGCGCTCGTAGTCGAATCGGACCGCGCCAGTGGGCTCGGCCACGTCCGACGCGCGGACGGCGGCACGGACGGCCAGCCCGCTTGCGGCGAGGTGCCGGACGACCTCGCGCCCGACCGTCCCGGTGGCACCTGTGACGACGAACGGTGCGAGTGGCATCGGGAGACGGTTCGGGCTCGCCAAGGTCGCTCGCAGACAGCAGCCTCGCCGTCCGTACAAACCCGGTCCCGCAAGGCACGCCCATGAGTCCCACCCCGCCGACCCGTCCGGCCGTTCCAGCCGCGCGGGCGGCCGCCCGCACAGCCCCGGCCGTCCTCAACGTCGTGTTGAAGGCCTCCCCGGCTGCGTCGCGCTCAGGGGGCGCTGCGCGCCCGGGCGCGGCGCTCGCCGAGCCGGGCGTCCGGGCCGAGGCCGTCGCCGTCGCGCTCACGCTCGCCGGGCTCGTCGCGGGCGTCGTCGCCGAGCGCGTCGGGGTGCCTGCGCCCGTCGCGTGGGCGGGCTACGGCGTGGCGTACGTCCTCGGCGGCCTGCCCGCGCTCCGCGCGGGCCTCAAAACGCTCGCCCGGCGGCGCGTGGACGTGGACCTGCTGATGGTGCTCGCCGCCCTCGGCGCGCTCGTCGTCGGGGCACCGGCCGAGGGGGCGACGCTGCTGTTCCTCTTCGCCGTCTCGAACCTGCTCCAGCACGTCGCGCTCGGCCGCTCGCGGCGGGCCGTCCGCGCGCTGATGGACCTCCGGCCGGAGACGGCCGAGGTGCGCCGCGGCGGGGCGGTCGTCCGCGTGCCCGTCGAGGGCGTCGCGGTCGGCGAGGTCTACGTCGTCGTGCCCGGCGACCGGCTCCCGCTCGACGGGGTCGTCGTGGACGGCCGCGCCGAGGCGGACCAGTCGGCGCTCACCGGCGAGTCGGTCCCGGTCGAGAAGGGCGTCGGGGCGGACGTGCTCGCCGGGACCATCGTCGGCGGCGGCGCGCTCGAGGTCCGCGTGACGCGGCTCGCCGGCGAGTCCGCCCTGTCGCGGATGGTCGCGCTCGTCGAGCAGGCGCAGGCGTCGAAGGCGGGCGCGCAGCAGCTCGCCGACCGCATCGAGCCAGCCTACGCCGTCGCGGTGCTCGTGCTGACGGCGCTCGCCATCGCCGTGCCGCCGCTCGCGCTCGGCGAGCCGTTCGAGACGGCGTTCTACCGCGCGATGACGCTCATGGTCGCGATGTCGCCGTGCGCGGTCGTCATCGCGACGCCCTCGGCGATGCTGAGCGCGATCGCGGCCGGGGCGCGCCGCGGGATCCTGTTCAAGGGCGGCGCGGCCGTCGAGGCGGCGGGCGCGCTGCGCGCCGTCGCGCTCGACAAGACGGGGACGCTCACGCAGGGCGCGGTCCGCCTGAGCGCGACCGTCCCGCTCGGCGAGACGAGCGAATCGGAGATTCTCGCGCTCGCCGTGGCCGTTCAGGCCAGGAGCGAGCACCACCTCGCCCGCGCCACGCGCGCGGCCGCCGCCGAGCAGGGCGTCGCCGTGCCCGCCGCAGACGGCTTCGCGGCCGACGTCGGCCGGGGCGTCCGCGCGCGCGTCGCCGGGCAGGCGGTCTGGGTCGGGAATGCGCGGATGTTCGCCGGCGTCACCGTCGAGGGCTGGGACGGCGCGGCGGCGCACGTCGCGCGGTTGCAGGCCGAGGGCCGCACGGCCGTCGTCGTGGCGACGGGCGACAGCGACGCGGCGCTGCGGGCGGCCGGGGTGATGGCCTTCGCGGACGAGCTCCGGCCCGGTGCCGCCGCGGCCGTCGCGCGCCTGCGCGCGCTCGGCATCGGCCGCGTCGCGCTCATCACGGGCGACAACGCGGCCGTCGCGGCCGGCGTCGGCGCGGCCGTCGGGGCAGACGAGGTCCACGCGGACGTGCTCCCGGCGGACAAGGTGGCCCTCGTGCGCGGCCTCCAGGAGCGGTACGGGGCGACGGCGATGGTCGGCGACGGCGTCAACGACGCGCCCGCGCTCGCCGCGGCCGCACTCGGGGTCGCGATAGGCGGGGCCGGGACCGACGCCGCGCTCGAGACGGCGGACCTCGTGCTGATGGGCGACGACCTCGCCCTGCTGCCGGTCGCGGTCGCGCTGGGGCGGGCAGCGCGGCGGACGCTCGTCGTCAACTTCGCGATCGCGTTCGGGGCCATCGCGGTCATGGTGGCCGTCGTGCTGGGCGTCGGGCTGCCGCTGCCGCTGGCCGTCATCGGGCACGAGGGGAGCACCGTCCTGGTGGCGCTCAACGGGCTCCGCCTGCTGGCCTTCCGCGACCGATAGACGCAGGTGCCGAACCGGGCCGGCGGCGCGCGGTACACACGCACGTTCTCCAAGCGCCTCATGTCCCGCCCGCCCGCCGCACGGCCCGATGCTGCGCCGCCCGACGCCGCGCCATCCGGCCCCGAGCCGTCCGGTCCTGAGGCGGCCGAGCCCGAGCCGCGGCCGTGGGCGCAGCTCGCGCTCGACCTCGCCCGGATGGGCACGTGGGCGCTCGACCTCGCCGGGGACGACCTCGCGGGCGGCGACCTCACGGCGGACACGTTCGAGGCCGACGGCCGCGAGCGCGAGCTGCTCGGGCTCGCCTCGGCCGGCGCGCTCACCGGCGAGACCGCCTTCGCGCAC
>JAYWIE010000145.1:0-4098 GCA_043789155.1 Rubricoccaceae bacterium
AGACCATCTTGCCGCCGGGCAGCGGCGTGCCGTCGGGCCCGTCGGGCCGCCAGTCGTAGCCGAGCTGCATGTGCGCCTTGGCGAAGCCGACGGCGCGGTCGAGGTCGGCGTCGGGCGTGCGCAGGCGGAGGCCGCGCTCGACGAGGCCCGCGGCCCACGTGGCCGCGCTCTCGAACGGGCCGGCCGCGAGCACGGCCGCGACGGCCACGGGGTCGCCGAGGACGAACGCGCCGCGCGTCGCGACGGCGAGGGCGAGCGTGGCGTCAGCCGCTCCGACCGGCACCTCTGCCGGCCCTGCGGGCAGCCACGTCGCCGCGACGGGCGGGGCCGTCACGCCGGGCGTGTCGCACGCGCCGGCGAGGTGGAGCGTCCACTCGGCCGGCCCGTCGCCCCCGGCCTGCATCTCGACGAGCACGACGGTGACGAGCGCGTCGGGCTGCGCCGCGTACGTCACCGTGGCGCGGTCGGGCAGGGTGTACGCGGACTGCCCCGGCCGGACGTGCGTGTCGACGGGCAGGCTGTCCAGCAGCGCGCCGTCGATGCTCAGCGTGAGGCCGTCGGCGGGGCCGGCGAAGACGAACTCGGCGCTGCCGGCGCGCGCGCGCGCGATGAGGCGGCCGTTGCCGACGATGGTCTCGACGTTCTGTCCGGGGAACGAGTAGCCGTCCATGCGGTGCGGGCGCGGGGTGAGCCGGGAAGGTAAGCGCTTACATGGCGACGGCGGGGGAGACGTGGCGGTCCGGCAGTCTCGCCCGGACGAACGCCCGACGGCGAGCGCGTCGTGACGGCCGCCGGTGGGCGTCGTGGCGAACGCCGGTGGGCGTAGGGCCACAGCATGCTGTGGCCCTACCGGGCATGGCGCGTCGGGATGGGCAATGCCGGACCGGCGCGTCGGGACGGGCGATGCCAGACCGGGCGTCGGGACGGGCGACGCCGGACCGGCGCGTCAGCCCGCCTGCTGCGCGAGGTAGCTCCGGTAGCGGCGGTCCGCCTCGTCCCAGTTCACGACGTCCCACCACGCCGCGGCGTAGTCCGGCCGCCGGTTCTGGTACGCGAGGTAGTACGCGTGCTCCCAGACGTCGAGGCCGAGGATGGGCGACGCGCCATGCATGACCGGGTTGTCCTGGTTGGCGTGGCCGTGGACCTGGAGCGTGCCGTCCGAACGGAGCTCGAGCCAGGCCCAGCCCGAGCCGAACTGGCCGACGGCCTTGGCCGCGAACTCAGTCTTGAAGGCGTCAAACGAGCCGAAGTGCTCGGTGATCGCGTCCGCGAGGTCGCCCGTGGGCTCTCCGCCGCCGCCGGGCTTCATCGTGGTCCAGAAGATGCCGTGGTTGAGGAAGCCGCCGCCGTTGTTGCGCACGGCCGTGCGGATGTCCTCGGGGAGCGCGTCGAGGTCGGCGAGGGTTTTCTCGAGCGGCTGGTCGGCCCACTGCGTGCCGTCGAGGGCGGCGTTGAGCTTGTCCGTGTAGGCCTGGTGGTGCTTGCCGTGGTGGACGCGCATCGTCTCGGCGTCGATGGACGGCTCGAGCGCGTCGTGGGCGTAGGGGAGGTCGGGGAGCGTGAAGGCCATCGGCGTCGTGGGGAGTGGAGGCGGAGAGTACCCGCCGCCACGCCCGGCGTTTCCGGCCGCGGGCCGGGCCGTCACGACGCGGCCCGGCTCCGCGCGTGCAGAGCCGGGCCGGCAGCCGACGCGGGCGGCGGGTCAGGGGGCGTCGAGGCCGAAGACCTCCTCCTTGAGCGTCGAGAAGTCGATGGGCTTGGTGAGGTAGCCGCGCGCGCCGCCCTCGAGCGCCGTCGTCTTGAGCTCGCCGTCGTCGTACGCGGTGACCATGTAGACCTCGAGGCCGGGGAACTCGTCGCGGACGGTCGAGAGCAGCTCGAGGCCGCTCATGCCCGGCATGTTGATGTCCGACAGCACGACCACGACGTCGGCCGCGGCTCCGTGGCGGAGCTTCTCGAGGGCCTCGGCCCCACTCGTGGCAAACACGAACTCGAGCAGCCCCTGGCGCACCTCGTGCCGAAACTTCTGGGTAAACAGAAACTGGACATCGGACTCGTCGTCGACGACGAGTGCACGGATCGGGGCAGTAGAATCGGACATTCGGGGGGAACTGTAGTTTGGCTGCGGGACGATACCCACGGCAACGCCCTACGCGCGGCCGGTCGCCTCTGACTCGCGCGTTTAATCACATCCCCGGACTTTCCCTATGCCCGTCCCGCCCGCTGCGGCTCTGCCCGGCGCGGCCTCGCTCGGCGCGGCCTCGCCGCCCGTCGGCCGCCTGCACGTCGTAACGGACACGGACCTGCAGCGGCGGCACGCGCACGCGGACCTCGCGCGGCTCGCGGCGCTCGGCGGGGCCGACACGGTCCAGTTCCGGCACAAGCGCGGCCCGATGCGCGACCGCTGGACCGCCCTCGCCGGGGCGGCCGACGCGTGCCGCGCGGCGGGGGTCGCGCTCGTCGTGGACGACCACGCGGACCTCGCGTTCGCGGTCGGGGCCGGCGTTCACGTCGGGCAGACGGACCTGCCGGTCGAGGTCGTGCGCCGCCTACTCGGGCCCGGAGCCGTCGTCGGGGCGACGGCCTCGACCGTCGCCGAGGCCGTCGCGGCCGAGGCGGCCGGGGCGACGTATGTCGGCTTCGGGCCGGTCTTCGGGACGCAGTCGAAGGCGAACCCCGCGCCAGCCCCCGGCCTCGACGGTCTCGCCGCGGCATGCGCGGCCGTCCGCGTCCCGGTCGTCGCCATCGGTGGCATCACGCTCGCGCGCGTCGCCGGCGTGCTCGGGGCGGGCGCGTGGGGCGTCGCCGTCCTCTCGGCCATCGTCTGCGCGGACGACGTCGCGGCGGCGGCGGCGGCGTTCGCTGACGAGGTCGAGAGGTGGAAAAGATGACGACCCTTCCACCCTACTACCCTTTCAGGTTCTCAGCCAGGAAGGCCGTCGCGCGCGTCCAGGCGTCCGTCGCCGCGGTGGCGTCGTAGCTCTGGCCGGACGGGTTGGCGAAGGCGTGGCCCGCGCCGGGGTAGACGTGGAACTCGTGCGCGACGCCGGCCTGCGTCAGCGCAGCGTCGAAGGCCGCGACGGCGGTCTGCGGGATCGACGTGTCGGCCCCGCCGTACAGACCGAGCACGGGCATCCGGAGCGCGCGGAGCGGGGCCGGGTCCGAGGGCGGGTTGCCGCCATAGAAGATGACGGCCGCGTCGAGGTCTGCCGGGAGCGCGAGGGCGGCCTCGAGCGCGCGGTTGCCGCCGAAGCACCACCCGAGCACGCCGACGCGCGCGGCCCCGCGGGCCGTCAGGAAAGCGTGGGCCTGGCGGAGGTTGTCGCGCTGGGCGTCCGGCGCGGCGAAGGCGGCCTGCATCAGCGACATCGCGGCGTCGGGCGTCGTCGCGGCCTGGCCGCCGTAGAGGTCGACCGCGAGCACGGCGTAGCCCTCGTTCGCGTAGCGCGCGGCCATCGCGCGGACGTTGTCGTTGAGGCCCCACCACTCGTGGACCACGATGATCCCGGGCAGGCCCGGCGCGCCGCCGCGCGGCGTCACGAGCGTCCCGCGGACGGACTGCCCGCCGACGGTGGCGTAGGTGACGGTCTCGGACGTGACCGGCAGCGCGTGGGCCCCCGCAGCCGCGCCCGAGGCCGTCGGCGTCTCGCCGCTGTGCTGGTGGCGCATCTCGCCGGCGTAGCCGCCGGTGGCGTCGCCGGTGGCGGTGTCGGGCCGGGACGTCTGGCAGGCGGAGGCGCTCAGAAGGAGCGCGGCGGAGAGGAGGGCGAGGCGTGACATGGCGGTGCGGGATGGGGCGTGCTGCACGCGCCGCGCCGGCCTCTGTTCCGGACGTCTGTTGCAACAGGCATCGCAGTGCCATGCGCACGTCCAGCGTCTCGCAGGCACGACGGTCACGACGGTCACGACGGCCACGACGGCACGACGGCACGACGGCACGACGGCACGACGGCACGACGGCACGACGGCACGACGGCACGACGGGGCGGAATCTGACGCCACCCTCTCAACATTGTCAAGTTTTTCGTTCAGCGTGGAGTATCTCGGCGATGTCAGCAAGGCGGAACCGAATATCAAAGCGCGAACCAAATTCCGGGA
>JAYWIE010000146.1:0-4096 GCA_043789155.1 Rubricoccaceae bacterium
CGGGAGCGCCCCGCGCGTGCCGTCGACGGTGAGGTAGCGGGCCGTCTCGCGCGTCGTCGCCGCGCTCATCAGGCCGACCGTCCAGCCGCCGATCTGGCCCGAGACCTTGGCCGCGCCCGCGATCGTCGTCTGCTCGGGGCTGTCGAGGTACGTCGTGACGTCGGACGTGTCCGCGTAGAGCGAGGCGAAGTCCGACGGCGTCCCGCCGATGCGGCGCGAGTAGAAGAACGCCGGCCGGTCGGCCGTCGTGACGTAGGCGGGCGTGGTGCCGAAGGCGAAGAGGTCCTGGGACTCGACGAAGAACGGGCGGCGCTCGTCGTAGCGGTTCTCGAACTGCGACAGGTTGAGCACGGCGGGGTCCGCCTCGACCTGCCCGAAGTCCGGGTTGACCGTTGCTGTCAATGTCAGCCCGGCCGTGAGGCCGATCTTGGCGTCGAGCCCGACGCCCGGCCGCAGCGCGTTGCTCTGGTAGAACGGGTCGGCGGCGTCGCCGTCGGCGCGCGTGAGGCGCGTCGAGGCGTAGGGCACGAGCTCGACGCGGCGCGGCGCGCCGAGCGCGCCCATGCCGTCGAGCAGGCCGAAGCGCGAGACGTAGCCGTCGCCGGTCGGCAGGATCGGGGCCCAGTAGGAGCGCTCGCCCGTCGCGGCGACGTTGCGCTGGAACTGGACCTGCCACGGCTGCCCCGCGCGCGGGTCGAAGCGGAGCTGCGAGAGCGGCACGCGGATCTCGACGGTGTAGCCGGCCCCGTCGGGGCCCGAGAACGGCGCGACGGCGCTGCTCCAGACCGCGTCCCACGAGTAGTCGCCGGCGTCGCGGTCGTCCGAGAGGACCGAGTCGAACTGGACGCCCGCGGCCGAGATGCCGAACGAGAAGGCGGTCCGGCTGTCGCCGGTCGAGCCGACCTCGACGAAGACGTCGTCGGCGTCGATGACGTCGCCCGGGCCGACGTCGCGGCGGCGCAGGCGGCGCACGATGGTCGCCGGGTCGCGGGCGTAGCACCGCACGGCGACGTAGAGCGCGGCTCCGTCGACGAGCACGCGCGCCTCGGTCCGCTCGGTCGCGGCGTCGCCCGGCGCGGGCTCGGTCTGGACGAAGCCGCCGGCGACCTCGGCCTCGGCCCACGCCGGCTCGTCCGTGCGGCCGTCGACGCGGATGCGGGCCGCCTCGGGCAGGCGCAGGGCGCGGACGCGCCGCAGGCTCGTTGCGAGGGTGTCCGCGCCGGGCCCGGCCGCCTCGGCGGCGACGGGCGTCGTCTGGGCGTCGGCAACCGTCGCGGCGGCGAGGACGAGCGTTAGGAAAAGCCGGGTCGCAAGAAGCATGAAACAAGGGCGGGGCGCGGGTCCCGAATGGTACCACACGCCCCGCCGCACATTCAATCGCACACGCAGGAAAACCTGAACGGTGTGCGCAGATCTATGCCGTCTCGTCTTCGACGGCCGCGCCGTCCTCGACGGCCGCGCCGTACGCGACGGCCCCGGCATCTGCACCCGCCGACGTCCCCATCGGGTCGCCGAAGCCGACGGCCCCGAGCGCGGCGGAGCCTGTGGTGAGCGACGCCGAGCCGTCGCCGGAGCCGTCACCCGCGCCGTCGCCGGAGACGGCGGGCCGGCCGGCGGGCACGACGGCCGAGGCGAAGTACTCCTCGGTCGTGAACGAGTCCACCTGGACCGCGTCGGCCCGGGCGGCCTCGGCGCGCTTCAGGAGGGCGGCCTCGTCGGCCGTGATGATGCCCGCCTCGACGGCCTTGCCGATGAGCGACGCCGGGTTGGCGCGCGGCAGCGTCTTGGCCTTGACCGCGTCCTTGACCTTGCCCACGACGCCCTCGGCGAGGTAGCAGAGCGCCATCGCGTGCTCGAAGCGGCCGACGGCCGTCTCGGGGTCCGCGGGGACGAAGACGCCGCCGAAGAGGCGGTCGCGCTGCTCGCCCGGCACCTGCATGAGCGCCGCGACGCGCCCGCCCGTCCGGTCGGACGGCTCGGCCGAGAGGCGGTTGAAGCGCGACCACGCCGCGAGCGGGCCGCGGAAGAGCCACGTCGCGCCGGGCACCTGGAGGTTGGCGAAGAGGCCGTCGAAGGCGTCCTGGATGCGGGCGAAGGAGTAGTCCATGGACCACACGAGGAACGGGACGTCCTCCTTCCGGCGGCCCTCGGCCTCGAAGCGCGCGAGCGCAGCCGAGGCGAGGTAGAGGTACGAGAAGACGTCCGCGAAGCGGCCCGTGAGCTTCTCCTTGCGCTTGAGGTCGCCGCCGAGCGTGCCCATCGCGAGGTCCGCGAGGAAGGCGAACGTGGCCGAGGACCACTGCAGCTTGCGCCAGTACGGGGCCGCCGCGCCCGGCACAGGCGAGCTGGCGAGGTAGCCGCGCGACACGCTCAGCCCGACCGCCCGGAAGGCGTTGCGGACGACGTGACCGATGTGGGGCCAGAAGGCGGCGTCGAAGGCCGCGACGTCCTTGTTCTGGAGCGCCTGCATCTCCTTGAGCGCGTACGGGTGGCAGCGGATCGCGCCCTGCCCGAACACCATCAGCGTGCGCGTGAGGATGTTGGCCCCCTCGACCGTGATCGAGACCGGGACGCCGGTGTAGGCGCTCGCGAACGGGTTGCGGGGGCCGCGCGAGATCGCGTTGCCGCCGAGGATGTCCATGCCGTCGTTGATGGCCTTGCGGAAGATCTCGGTCGTGTTGTACTTCATCATCGCCGTCACGACGGCCGGGGCCGCGCCCTGGTCGAGGCCGCCGTTCGTATAGCGGCGCGCGGCCTCGAGCAGGTACGCCCAGCCGCCGATGCGCGCGAGCGGCTCCTCGATGCCCTCGAACTTGCCGATCGACAGGCCGAACTGCTTGCGGATGAGCGCGTGCGCGCCGGCGACGCGGGCGACCATCTTGGTGCCGGCCGTGGCGCTCGCCGGGAGGGAGATGCCGCGGCCGGCGGCGAGGCTCTGCATGAGCATGCGCCAGCCGCGCCCCGCGCCGGCGGCTCCGCCGATCACGGCGTCCTCGAGCTTCACCACGACGTCGTGGCCCTCGGTCGGGCAGTTCCAGAAGGGCACGCCGAGCGGGTCGTGGCGCATCCCGAGGACCACGCCCGGCGCGTCCGAGGGGATGAGCGCGCACGTGATGCCGAGGTCCTCGCCCTTGCCGAGCAGGTTCTCGGGGTCGCGGAGCTTGAACGCCATCCCGAGGACGGTCGAGATCGCCGCGAGCGTGATGTAGCGCTTGTTCCAGTTCAGGCGGACGTACAGCTCGCCGTCCGGCCCGCGGAACACGACGCCGTTGGACGAGATCGCGCCGGCGTCGGAGCCCGCGCCGGGCTCGGTGAGGGCGAAGGCCGGGATGTCCTCGCCGCGCGCGAGCCGCGGCAGGTAATAGTCCTTCTGCGCCTCCGTCCCGAAGTGGGCCAGGAGCTCGGCCGGCCCGAGCGAGTTCGGCACCATCACCGTGATCCCGAGCGCGCTCGACGCCGACGAGACCTTGGCGACGATGGCCGAGTTGGCGGACGGGCTGAAGCCGTGCCCGCCGTAGGCCTTCGGGATGATGAGCCCGAAAAAGCGGCCGTCCTTGAGCGTCTGCCAGACGTGGTCCGGGAGCTCGCGGCGCTGCCAGACCTCCCAGTCGTCGGTCATGCGGCAGACGTCCTCGACGGGCCCGTCCATGAAGGCCTGCTCCTCGGCCGTGAGATCGGGGTAGGGCTGCGCGAGGATGCGCCGCGTGTCGGGCTTGCCCGAGAAGAGCTCGCCCTCGACCCAGACCGTCCCGGCGTCGATGGCCTCCTGCTCGGTCTGCGAGATCACGGGCAGGAACTGCATCCGCTCCATGAGTCCCATCACGGCCCCCGAGAGCGCGCGGCGCACGGGCGTGATGAGGAAGACGAGGCTCAGCACGGCGAAGACGCCCGCGAGCCACAGCGGCGCGCCGAAGCCGATGAGGGCGACGAGCCCGAGCGCGGCCCATGCGGCGAGCGGCGCGCCTGTGAAGCCGAGCACGAACAGCACGAGCAGCACGCCGAGCGCGGCGGCCCAGGTGGGAGTGAAGGCCCAGAAGGCTCCGAACAGGTCAGTCATGGCAGTGCAGGGCGGCGGGGACGAGGTTCCAGATCAGGT
>JAYWIE010000147.1:0-4094 GCA_043789155.1 Rubricoccaceae bacterium
GACAACACCGGCGTCGTGCGGATGTGGGAGAACGGGCGGCGCGTCGAGCGCCACACCGACCCGTACGTCGCGCGCTCGTTCGAGCACCTCGACCTCTCCGGGCTTCGCTGGCTCACGACGACCATGCGCGTGCTCGGCAGCCCGTTCCGCGCCGGCTTCATCACGTACAACCTCACCTTCGGCCTGTTCACGAACCCGGTGCGCGACTACCGGCGGATGCTGAAGACGATCAACACGCGCCGGACGACGGCCGCGGACGGCTCGCGGACGGGCGGCGCCGTCACGCGCCGCGCGGCGCTCGCCGCCTACGTCAAGGAGTCGCGGGCGGCATGGGCGTACGCCCGTGGCACCGTCACCGACCCGCGCGTGCGCGAGCTGCTCGAGTCGATGACGATCCTGCCGCCGGGCGAGGCCCCGATGTTCACCGGGCGCGAGGACGGCCTGGCCGAGACGCTGCGGCGCTACGGCCTGGCCGAGATCGCCCCGCGCGAGCGCGGTCGCATCATGCAGGCGCTGCATTCGGTGACGGGCCCGTTCCGGCTCGCCGACAAACTCCTTCTCTCGCCGGTCCGGACCGTCACGCGCTTCACCGAGGCGCTGCCGAAGTTCGCCGGCGACCGGCTGCTGGCTGACCGCGGCGTCGGCGGCCGCGAGCGCGCGCACCTGGTGCGGACGCGCGCCGGCACGCCCAACGTGACCGACCGTGGCCACTACACGCCGGTCACGAACGAGGTGTTCATGTTCTCGAACGTGTTCGTGCAGGGCTGGCGCGCCGACATCGCGGCCGCGACGAGCCCGAAGACGCGCGCGGGCTACTGGTGGCGGACGTTCATCATGGACGCGGTGCCGAAGCTGGCGATGGTGGCCGCGGCGTCGGGCTGGATCGCGAAGGCCGTGGCCGGCAGCGGCGGCGGCGACGAGGACGACGAGGACAAGAACTGGGGGGCGCAGCTCGAGGCGTTCTACCGCCACGTCCCGGACTACGACCGCCAGGGCTACCTCATCGTGCCGCTCGGGTGGGAGGCGGACCCGGCGAGCCCCGACGGCCGCAAGGCGCGCTACCTCCGCGTTCCGCACGACGACACGGCGCGCGGCGCGATGGGCGCGCTCTGGGCGCTCTTCCGCGGGACGGACGCGGCGACGGCCGCCGGCCGCGTCTTCGACGTCGGCGCGGACCAGGTGCCGGGCTTCGCGCCTCAGGTCGAGCTCGCCGGCATGTGGGCCGACTACCTGCAGGGCGAGAACCCGCGCGACGACTTCCGCGGGCAGGACATCATCAGCCGCCAGGCGCAGGCGGCCCGCGCCGGCGGCGACGGCGCGCGGGCGCGTCTCGAGATGCTCGCCTCGACCGCGGACGCGTTCGGCCTGACGCGCCTCCGGACGGCAATGCGCGACCGCGACGGCACGGGCGTCACCGCGGCCGACGTCGTCCGGTTGCCCTTCGCCGACCGCATCGTGAAGTCGAGCGCGTACGGGCTCGTCGAGGAGTCGCGCCAGGCCGAGGAGCGCGAGGAGGGCGTGCGCGCGAGCGTGCGCCTGGGCTACGACCCGTACACGCGCGCGCGCTACAGCGAGTACCAGCGCATCAAGGCGACCGACCAGGACGCGCGAACCGCACGCGAGGTCGAGCGCTACGAGGTGCTCAGCCTGTGGAACCGCGAGGTGTACGCGCCGACCGACGAGGCCGCGCTGCAGGCCCGCGCCGACGGCGACGCGGCGGGCGAGCGCGTCCTCCAGGCCGAGATGCGCGAGGGGACACGTGCGTGGGTGCCGGCCGCGCCGGCCGGGCCGGCGCCGACCCGGCCGTAGCGGACCCCGACCGCTCGCAGTATGTTCAGCCCGCCGAGCAGCCGCTCGGCCCAGAACCGGACCGCCGGGCACCCTCACGAAGAAGGGTGCCCGGCTTTTTGCTGTTCAGCCCGGCCGGTCTCGGCCGTCCTCATGACCATCGACGCTCTGGCTGGCCTTGCCGCCGCCGCCACTTCCCCTGCTGCCGGCCTCGCCGCCGGCACCGGCCCGCTCGATCCGCGGCTGCCCGTCGCCGAGCGCGTCCGGCGCGACCTGCTGAGCTACGACGCGCAGCGCATGGCCACGCCGGACGGCATCCGGCTCGGGCAAGAGCTGCTCTCGGTCGTCGGCGGCGTCACGACGCCCTACGCGACCGACGTCGACGGCGAGCAGGGCCCCGACACGACGGCCCGACTGCGCTCGTTTCAGGCGGCGCAGCGGCTGCCGGACACGGGCCGCTTCGACGAGGCGACGTTCCGCCGTCTCGTGCAGCCGATCCTGGCCGCGTGCGAGCTGCCGGCCCCGTCCAAGGGCGCGCGCGCCGACGTCGTGGCCGTCGCCAACCGCTTCGCCGCGCACGGCGCGCGCGAGATCTCGCCGAACGCCGGGCCGTGGGTGCGCCTGTTCATGGCCGGCAACGAGGGCCGCTCGTGGGCGTGGTGCGCGGGCTTCGCGACGTTCGTCTGGGTCCTGGCCGCGGCCGCCGCGGCCGACGCCGCGGCCGCGCTCGAGCGGGTACGCCGCTACCGCTCGTTCGACTGCGACGTCATCGCGACCCGGGCGCAGGCGGACGGCCGCTTCGTCGAGGGCAGCGAGGTCGCGGCCGGCCGCGCGTCGATCCTGCCCGGCGACCTGTTCCTGGTCCAGGCCAGAGAGAGGGACTGGGTCCACGTCGGCGTCGTGACGGCCGTCCGCGACGGCGGGCGCCGCATCGCGACGGTCGAGGGCAACACGAACGCAGGCGGGAGCCGCGAGGGGCTGTACGTGCTCGCGCGCGAGCGCGCCGTCACCGGAGGCCGCGCCTCCGGCCTGGACTTCGTCCGCCTGCCGAGCGCCGGCGCGGCGCAGTGAAGACCGCCACTGAGCGGCCGGCCGCGCTGGTGCGCGTGGTGGTGCGGCGCGTCCGCTCGGCTGGCAGCCGCATCGTGACGGTCCTCTCGACCTACGACACAGAGCCGACCGAGCTCGCGGTCGCGCTGTGGCTGCTCGCCGACGGGCTCCACACGGCGTTCTACGACGTCGTCGCGTCGAGCCCGACCTACGCCTACCACGCCGCGGTCCCACGCGGCGTGCACGCCGCGGCGAAGCTGCTCGCGGCCGTCGTGATCCTGCTCGGCTACACGCAGCCGTCGCAGCAGGCGTGGCACGCGCCCGGGGGCCGCCGCCTCCGCCGGACAGGCGCGCTGCTGGCCCTCTCCATTTTCGCGTTCGACGCGACCGCCTTCCTCCTGGCCAACCCCGCGAGCGGTGCCGGCGTCGTGTTCGGCGTTGGCGCAGTCATGGCCGCGTGGTGCCGGGTCCGCCTACGTCTCGACTGATGGACATCACCGCAATCGGCCAGCTCTTCGCTGCGCTCGGCGTCGGCGGCGCGCTCGCCAAGCTCTTCGACTACCTCACGAAGAAGCGCGACGAGAGCGCCAACGACGAGCGCACGCTCCGCAGCGAGCTCCGGACCGACCTGCGCGAGCTGCAGGCGCTGCTCGCCAAGCACCAGTCCGACCTCGCCGCGTCGCAGGCGCGCGAGGCGGGCCTCGTCGCCCGCCTCGAGGCGCTGCAGGAGCGCCTGCGCGCGCTCGATGCGGTCGAGACCGAGTGCGACGACCTCCGCACGCGCCTCAATGCGGCCGAGCGCGAGAACCTCGTGCTCCGGATGACGCTGAGCGGCGCAGGGATCCCGCTGCCCGCGCCGCTCAGTGCGGATCTGGGATCCGCTTCACCGCCCCCTACCGCTGGAAACGGCGGTTAGACACCACCAACGACGTCATGGCTGCAATCCGACTTGCCGACGGCCACCGCTACGAGCCGCTGAAGCTGGCCACGGAGGAGGCCCGCACGGTCCGCTTCTCGACCGGGCTCGACCTCACCGGGCATGTGGTCCGGTGGGAGCTCGTCAACCGCATCTCCGGCGCGCGCGTGGCGCTGCAGCCGGCGGTGCTCGTCGCGTCCGGCCCGGACGGCAGCGAGTTCGACGTCGCGATCGTGTCGACCGACACGGTCGTCGCCGGCCCGCACCTGCTGCGCGTCTCGGCCGAGGCCGCCGGCGGGGCCGGAACCGGCCCCGTCGCCGTCTTCGTTCCCGGCGGTGT
>JAYWIE010000148.1:0-4079 GCA_043789155.1 Rubricoccaceae bacterium
GCGCGGCACGTTCGCCAACATCCGCCTCAAGAACCAGCTCGCGCCGGGGACCGAGGGCGGCCACAGCGTCCACCTACCGACCGGCGCGCCGGGCTTCCTCTACGACGTCGCCGAGCAGTACCGCGCCGACGGGACGCCGCTGCTGGTCGTCGGCGGGACGGACTACGGCATGGGCTCCTCGCGCGACTGGGCCGCCAAGGGCACGCAGCTGCTCGGCGTCCGGGCTGTGCTCGTGGCGTCGTTCGAGCGCATCCACCGCGCCAACCTCGTCGGGATGGGCGTGCTGCCGCTCACGTTCCGCGACGGCGAGTCCCTCGCGACGTTCGGCCTCGACGGGACTGAGACCTTCGACGTGCCCGTCGACGACGCGCTCGCGCCGCGCCAGAGCCTCACCCTGACGGCGACGAGGGCGGACGGGGCCGTCGTGGACGTGCCGGTCGTGGTCGCGATCAACACGCCGGTCGAGGTCGAGTACTACCGCCACGGCGGCATCCTCAACTACGTCCTCCGGGACTTCCTCGCCGCCCAGCCCGTCGAGGCGTGATGGCGTCAGGCCGCCCCGAGGCTCTACCTTGGGGCGGCCCCTCCGCTCAATCCCCATGCCCGCCAAGCCCGCCAAGCGCGACGTTGTCCAGGTAAAGAACCCGCGCTCCGGCCACTACGTCAAGATCGACCGGGCGAAAGGGCAGATCCTGAGCCACAAGAAGTCCGAGGGGCCCTACGCCAACGTGCCCATCGCGCGGAAGCGGAGGACCGCCGGATGATCGTCTACCGGCCCACCGACGGCGAGGCGCACACGGTCCCGGTGGCCATGCGGTGCCGGACCTGCTTCCTGATGACGCAGCTGGGCGGCACGATCCCGCCTGAGGTCGCAGGCATCCGCGACCGGATCGAGGGCGCGTTCGCCGGGGCCGGCTTCGGGGTCGTCGACGCGGACAGCTTCACGACCGGGCGCGACTTCCTGCTCAAGATCTGGGAGGTCATCGCGTCCGTGCCAGTCGGCGTCGCGATCATCCACGAGGACGTCCGTCCGGCGACGCTGGCCAACATCTACTACGAGCTCGGCCTGATGCAGGCGCTCGGCAAGGAGACGCTCGTCGTGAGGACGCCCGGTGCCGCCGTCCCGTCGGATTTCGTTCGGACGGAGTACGTGGTCGCAGACGGGCGGCTCGAGCAGCGGCTCGCCGCCTTCATCGAGAACCTCCACGACCGCGAGGCGCACTACGGCCTCGTCGGGACCCTCGTCGAGAACAACCCGCTGCTCGCGCTCGACTACCTCCGCCGGGCGTACCTCCTGTTCGGCGACGCGCAGTGGCAGCGTGAGGCGGCCACGCTCGTCGCGTCGACGGACCTCTCGGAGCGCGCGACGGACAGCGTCGAGATGCTCTTGGCCTCCTTCGCCCGGTGACCGCGGCGGAGGCGTACCCGCAGGCACCAGCGGCGCGTTCGCCGGGACCTCCTGACACCCGCCTCGCATGCCGACTCCGATCCCGCCCGGCCCCGGCCAGGAATCCGTCTGGGACTACCCGCGCCCGCCCGCGCTCGTCCCCGTCGGCGAGCCGGTGCGCGTCGAGTTCGCCGGCCGCGTCGTCGCCGCGTCCGCGCGCGCGCTGCGCGTGCTCGAGACGAGCCACCCGCCGACGGTCTACATCCCGCCGGACGACGTCGAGATGAGCCTGCTCGCCGAGACGCCGCGGACGTCCGGGTGCGAGTGGAAGGGGCGCGCGGTCTACCTCGACCTCGTCGCCGACGGCCGCCGCGTCGCCGATGCGGCGTGGCGCTACCCGGACCCGACCGAGCGCTTCGCGGCGCTGAAAGGCTACATCGCGTTCTACCCCGGCCGCACCGACGGCTGCTGGATCGGCGACGAGCGCGTCGAGCCGCAGCCGGGCGGCTTCTACGCGGGCTGGATCACGTCGCGCGTCGTCGGGCCGTTCAAGGGCGCGCCGGGCACGTGGGGCTGGTAGCGCAGGCGCGGGCGGGGCCGCTTCGCCCGGCGTAGGTTCGGCCCGTGCCCGACCGCCTCGCCCTCGCCCTCGACGTGCTCCGAGGCCGGATTCCCGGCCTCGCGGCCGTGTACCTGTTCGGGTCCGTCGCGGACGGCACAGACACGCCCGCGAGCGACCTCGACCTCGCCGTCCTCGCCGCGCGCCCGCTCGACGCCACCGAGCGCTTCGACGTACAGGAGGCCGTCGCCGCGCGCCTGCGACGCGACGTCGACCTCGTCGACCTTCGCAGTGCCTCGACCGTGATGCAGGCGCGCGTCGTCTCGACGGGCCGCGTCGTGCTCGACGCCGACCCGGGCGAGCGCACCCGCTTCGAGACCGTCGCCTACTCGGCCTACGCGATGCTGAACGAGGAACGCGCCGGCATCCTCGCCGACATCGCCGCGCGCGGGACCGTCTATGGATGACGTGCTCGCCAACAAGGCCGCGACCGTCGAGCGCTGCCTCGCCCGCGTCCGGCAGACGGTCGCCAGCGACCCCGGCCTCGCCACGCTGGACGCGCAGGACGTCGCGGTGCTGAACCTGCTGCGGGCCGCGCAGGCGTGCATCGACGGCGCGATGCACGCCGTCCGGCAGGCGCGCCTCGGGCTGCCGCAGACGAGCCGTGACGCCTTCGAGATGCTCGCCGGCGCAGGCCTGCTCGACGCCGGCTTCGCCGCGGCGATGATGCGGATGGTCGGCTTCCGGAACGTCGCCGTCCACGAATACCGGGCGCTGAACCTCGACGTCGTGCGGGCCGTCGCGACGGACGGGCTCGGGAACGTCGCGGCCTTCGCGCGGTGGATGGTCGGCCGCGCCGTCTCCTGATTCACATGCCCGACCTCGTTACACCCGCGCTGATGGCGGCCGTCCGCGCGCAGTACCGCCTGGACTGGGACGGCATCCACGGGGCCGCCCACTGGGGCCGCGTGCTGGACACGGGACTCGCGCTCGCGCCCGAGACCGGAGCCCGGACGGACGTCGTGACGCTCTTCGCCGTCTTGCACGACGCCTGCCGCCACAACGACCGCCGCGACCCCGAGCACGGCCCGCGCGCCGCCGTCTTCGCCCGCGATCTCCACGCTACGGGCGTGTTCGAGTTGGACGCCGCCGGCGTCGACCTGCTCACTCAGGCCATCCACGGCCACACGCACGACCGCACGCACCCCGACGCCACCGTCCGGACGTGCTACGACGCCGACCGCCTCGACCTGCTCCGCTGCGGCATCGCGCCGGACCCACGCTACCTCTGCACCGACGCTGGGCGCGACTCGGCGCGCATCGCGTGGGCCAACGAGCGCGCGGTCCGAGGCGTCGTCCCGCCCGCGGTCGCGTCGTGGTGACGGGCTCGCGGTGACGCGCGCCTACTCGAACGGGCCGGGCGGGAGGCGGTCCCACGGCTCGGCGCTGCGCCCGCGTGCCTCGCCGTAGTCCTGCGCGCGGGTCATGTAGGCGGCGTCGAAGAGCGCGCCCGCGCCGGGCTCGTCGGCCCATGCGTCCGGGAGAGCGGCGTAGCGCATCTCCATCGTGACGCCGGGTAATCCGGCGTTGACGGCCTCGGAGACCTCCCACATCCGCGTGAGCGTCTCCTGCTGGTGCAGCGCGAACAGCAGGCCCGTCGCGCGGAGATTGACGGCCTGGAAGCTCGCCGGGTTGACGGCCTGGACCGGCGGCGCGAGGTAGAGGTTGACGAGCACGTAGATCCGGACCGTCACCGGGGCCGCGTCGCCACGGGCGCGGAGGGCGGCGGCGAAGGCGCGGACGAACTGGAGGTCGCCGGCGAGCAGGTTCGTCGTGATGCCCCCGTCGACGTGGATGCGGCCGTCGATCTCGACCGGCGGGAACGCGCCGGGGATCGCCGACGACGCGAGCACGAGGCGGTCGAGCCGCGCGACGCCTGCGGCCGTCGTATCTGCCTCGCGCGAGACGTCCCACACGCGCCCGCGGCCGAGGTCTGCGTCCGTCGTGCCGATGAGCAGCTGCCGGCCCTCGGTGAAGCCACGCTCCATCTGCGCCACGAGGCGCGCGTCGTAGACCTCGCCGACGGTCTCGACGAGCGCGTCGGTGTCGAAGAGGCCGCCCGCCCGGCGGAAG
>JAYWIE010000149.1:0-15178 GCA_043789155.1 Rubricoccaceae bacterium
GCAGGCGGACCTGAGCAAGACCTCTGTCGTCCGGCTCGAAGCGGGCGGAGTTGTCCGGCCGTCGACGGTCGTGCGGGTGTGCGCCGCGCTCGGCCTCCATGTGAGCCGGCTCGTCGACCTCGCCGACGAGGACGGCGGCCCCGTCGCCGTCCACCGCGCTGGCGACGATCGGTGGGTCGACATGGCGAACGCAGCGGCTGGGCCGCTGCTCGGGGCCGACCGCCCGCTGAGCGCCCCCGAGCGCGAGCGCGCCGTTTCGGAGGGGGTCGCGGTCCCACTCTGCCTCGTGCGGAGCCGGTTGCCGGGCGGGCGCGTGCTCCCGACCGTGCTCGACGTGCATGGGCCGAGCGAGACGCGGAGTCACCCCGGCGAGGAGTTCGTGTACGTGCTCTCGGGCCGGCTCCGCCTGGAGGTCGGGGAGCACGCGGTCGAACTGGGCGAGGGCGAGTCGGCGACGTTCTGGAGCGCGGAGCCGCACCGGTACCTGCCGGCGAGCCCGGAGGGGACACCGGCCCGTGTCCTCTCGGTCCGCATCGACGGCTGATGGCCGGACGGCATTCACGCTCGGGCTCTGACGGGCGCGAAGCCGCTACACGGACGTGAGCGCGCGGGCGAAGCCCGGCTGGAAGTCCTGCGTGAGCGACGAGGCCACCTTCGATGGGAGCACGACGACGAGCAGCGCGAACGTCACCGCGCCGCCGAGGACGGCGAGCATCGGCGCGACCGTGCCGGGGTTCGAGCGGATGATTGGCAGCCACGCACTCGCCACGTCCATCCCGACCGAGACGAGCAGGAAGAGCACGAACAGCTTGATCCCGACCGAGAACACGTAGGCCACGAAGCGGTCGGCGAGGGACGCCGTCCCGCGGAAGGCGGCGAAGCCGAGCACGAGCGACCCGCACGCGAGCACGAGGAACGACTCGACGAGGACCAGCACGACCATCCCCGCGATGATGGCGAAGAGAACCTCCATCACGAGCGCGGCCACGGCCACGAGCACGATGTTGGTCAGCGTCGGCCCGTCGACGTCGAGGATGGAGAGGCCCTCGAACATCGCCTCGACCATCGACATCGAGATCTCGACGCCGAGCGCGAGCACGTCGCCGGGGCTGAACGTGCCCGGCGAGGCGGCCTGCCCAGCCGCGAGGAAGCCGTTGATGACAGGGGGAAACCACCGGTCGAAGGTGAGGATGAGGGACAGCGCGAACGCGAGCCAGCCGAGCTTCACCACGAGCCCGGTCATGACCTTGTACGGCCCCTCGCCGCGGAGCGCCCAGACGATCCCCGAGAGCGCGATCTCGATCACGGCGAGAACTCCGAACGTCCCGCGGGCGATGGCGAGAAGCGCCGGCCGGGCCGACTCGGCAGCCGTCCTGAAGTCCTCGACGATCGTGTCGAGGACGACCGGCGGGATCACCGGCCCCGTCGGCCCTACCTGGGCCGCCGCGTCCGGTGCGAGCACGAGCGCCACGAGGGCGGCCGTCGCCAGCACCTGCGGGAGGGACAGCGACGGGCGCGGGTAGAGATTCGGACGCAGGCGGGACGGGGGCACGGGGTCAGTTGATCGTCTGCGGGACGGGCCGGCGCGGAGCCGTGCGCATCCCCTCGGTGAACGCCTGCGAGCGCCGCCGCTGGAGGGCGATCCGGGCCACAGCGAGGCCGCGCCGGGCCTCGGTCACGTCCAGCCGGCCCCGGAGGTCGACGAGGCCGGCCTCGGCGTTGCCGGCGTAGGCTTCGTAGACGTCCACGCACACGCCGTCGCGGCCAGCCTTCGCGCCGCCGAGCGCGGCCCGAAGGCAGATCTCGGCGGCGTCGAGGTATTCCGGGCTCCGCGCCTGCCGGGCAGCGATCCAGTACGCCGGGCCGACCCCGTCCAGCGGTGGGCAGGGCCGGCCCGGCGCCGTCTCGACGCACGCGCGCACATGGGCGACGACGGCGGGTTCAGAGACCGCAGCGGGGGCCTGGGCGGCGTCGCTGCAGCCGGAGAGAAGGATCAGAGTCAAGACGGCGGTCGACAGCGCGTGGGACATCGGTCGCGGGGCGAGGTAGCAGAGGCGCCCCCTTCCGGGAGGAGACGGAGTGCCTGACAGTAGAGCGGGACCGGTGACCGGTCCCCCGTCACACGCGCCCGTGGGGCTCGCCTACTCGATGACCCGGCCGCGGCCGTAGTCGCGGCCGCCCATCGCGCGGCCGTAGTCCCGGCTGCGGACCGACTGGGCGCGGCCGACCTCGCGGGCGTAGGCCCGCTCCGCCGCCTCGCGCGCGTCGGCCTGCGCCGTCTGGTCGACCTGGAGCATGAGCACCTGCCGGAGCATCTGCGTCTCCTGCGCCTGGTAGGCCTGGACGGTCCCCTGGAGCTCGGCGACCTGCTGGGCCGTCGTCGCGGACCGGATCTGGGCCTGGAAGCCCTGCAGGTCGGCCCGCGTCGCCTGGAGCTGGCGGCCGTGCTCGCGCAGCGCCCGGAGCGTGTTCAGCGTGCCCGAAAGGCGGTTCTCCAGCACGCGCCGCGCGGACGCGCCGGGGTCGTTCACGTCGAACGAGCGGTACGTCTGCTCGAAGGCGCGGCCGAGGTCGCCCGACGAGTACGCGAGCCGGCCGCCGGAGGTGATCGTCTGGTCGAGTGCGGCCATGAAGCCCGTCACGTCGCGGACGTTGTAGCTGCGCAGCTTGCGGACGTTCTCGCGGAAGGCGACGAGCTGGTCGCGCTGCGCCTGGAGCTGCTGGACGATCTGGCGGCCGTTGATGACCGACTTGGCGATGTGCGCCGGGTCGATCACGGCCCACTGCGCCCGCGCCTCCTGGGCGGGCGCGAGCGCGGCACAGGCGAGGAGGGCAGCGCCCCCGAGCGTCCGGCGGCTCAGGATACGGGCGAGGCGGCGGGGGAGGTTGAGACGGTGCATGAGCGGGAGGGTGGGTGGGCGCTACCTGCCAGAGCGCGACTGGCCTGCTCCGCGGCTCACGTAGCTCCTGCTCCGCACCGTCTCATGTTCCACTGGTGGAAGTTCCACCAGTGGAACGTACCTTCTGGCATGATCCCCAAGCCCCCCGACGTCATTGACCGCGCTGCCGAGTGGGCATCGCTCCAGGACCTCTGGGCGCGGCCTCGGCCGGATCTCGCCTTTGCCGTCGGCCGCCGCCGCGTCGGCAAGAGCCACGTGCTTTCCCGGTTCGCCCGCGCTGTCGGCGGGGTGTACTACCAGGCGACGCGCCGGACGGAGGCCGAGCAGCTCGCGGGCTTGAGCCGCGTCGTCGGCGCGCACCTCGGCGACGCGGCCCTCCGGCGCGGGGCCGGTTTCGACTCGTGGGAGGACCTCTTCGGGTACGTCGCCGAGCGGGCCGGTGCGGAGCCGTTCCTGCTCGTCCTTGACGAGTTTCCGTATCTCGCGGACTCCGCCCCCGCTCTGACGTCGGTCCTCCAGAAGCTCTGGGACCACGACTGGGCCGGGACGCGGATGAAGCTCGTCCTGAGTGGTTCCTACGTCACGGCGATGGAGCGCCTGGAGGCGGCCGACCAGCCGCTCTACGGGCGGCGGACGGCTCGGCTCGCGTTCGCGCCGTTCGGTGTCCCCGAGGCCGCCCGGTTCGTTCCGGACTGGTCGCCGCGCGACCAGCTCCTCGCCTACGGGCTCTTCGGGCACCTCCCTGGCCACCTCGCGCTGCTCGACCCCGAGCGGTCGCTCGCCGAAAACGCGGCGACCCACCTGTTCAGCCCGTCCGGCCGGCTCGTCGACGACGCGGAGCACATGCTCGACGCGTTCACGACCGAGGCGGCCGTCCACTACTCGGTCCTCGAGGCCATCGTCGGCGGGGAGGCGACGTGGAGCGGGATCACGAGCCGCGTCGGCCGCTCGGGCGGCGCGCTCTCTCGCCCGCTCGCGTGGCTCGGCGCGATGGGGATCGTCGAGCGGGCGGCTCCCGTGACGGACAAGCGGCCCGACCGCTCGAAGCGGGCCGTGTACCGGGTCGCCGACCCCTACCTCGCCTTCTGGCACCGCGTCGTCGCACCGCTCGTCCACGCCGGGAGCGTCGGGCTCGCTGCGCCGATGCGGCTCTGGGAGGAGGCCGTCGAGCCTCGTCTCGACGACCACATGGGGCCGGTGTTCGAGGCCGTCTGCCGCGACTACGTCGCGCGGCAGGCGCGGGGGAGCGGTGGGGGCGCGCTGCCGTTCCAGCCGCTCCGCGTCGGGGCGTGGTGGAACGGACGGGACGAGGTCGACGTCGCCGCGGTTGGACCCGCGGGCGAGCTGCTCGTCGGCGAGGCGAAGTGGGGGCCGGTGACCGAGCGTCACCTTGCCACGCTCCGCCGCCGCGCGGCCCTTGTCGAGGCCGACCTCGCCGCCGCGGGCGGTGCCCCGCCCGGTGGCCGTCCGTCCGTGCATCTGGCCCTGTTCACGGGCCGCGGCGAGGCCGACCGTACCGTGCGGGCCGAAGCCGAGGCCGGCCGGCTCCTGCTCGTCACCGCGGACGACCTCGTCCGGGACGGTGCCGCAGGTCAAGGCTGACGAAGCCGGCGTGCCTGTGGTGGATGTTCCACCACCAGGTGGTTGATTTTCCACCACCGGTACTCCGGAAGCCGCCTTTGCTGCAAGCCGGCTGCTACCGCTCAGCGAGACCCGCGGAGTCGCCCGTGACGAGCGCGCTGAATGCCCCGGCAAGAGCGTCCGCCTCGCGGCCGAGCCCGCAGAGCCGGAGCCACTCGGCCGGCCACGTCTCCCCTTTCGCTGCGGCGTAACGTGCCGCCTCGCGGACCGTCTCGTCGGCCGAGCGGCCGGGCAGCGTCCCGAGAAAGGCCATCTCGAGCGGTGAGAGCGCGAGTTCGAACGTCCGAGCGCCCGACGGCGAGCGGACGTAGTAGTCCCGCTTCTTGCGCCCACGCGCGAGCCGGGCCGTCTCGGCCGCGTTCAGCCCGAGCCACCCGTAGAGCGCCGCCGTGTCAGGCTCAGCCGCGTCGGGGTTCGGCAGGAAGATGCGCGTCGGGCAACTCTCGACGAGCAGCTGCGCGCCCTTCACGCCTGGGTCCCGGAACTGGGCCGGGCTGTGGGCGACGACGACGACGGCCGCGTTGCGCTTTCGGAGCGTGAGCAGCCACTGGCGCAGGCGGTCGGCGAAGCGGCCGTGCATGAGCGCCGCCCACGCTTCCTCGATGACGATGAGCGTCGGCGAGCCGTCGAGGCCCTCCTTGACCCGGCGGAAGAGGTACGTCAGCGCGGGCACGAGGACGCGGTCGGACATCCCGACGAGGTGGGAGAGTTCGACGACCTGGTGCCGGAGGGCGGCTCCTCTCCCCTGCCCTGCCGGGCCACCCCCCGACGCGCCGGCCGAGAACGAGTCGCGGTCGGCGTCGAAGAGGCGGCCGTACGGACCTTCGAGCGTGTACGGCCGCACGAGCGCCCGAAGCCGCTCGTCTCCGAGTCCCACGAGGAGCGCCGTCAGCGTTCGGTCCTCGGGCGGGCTCCCGGCGAGCAGGCCGACCGCGTGAGCGAGCCGGCCGCGCTCGTCGGGCGTGAGCCGCTCGCCCTGAACCTCGACGAGCCCTTCGAGCCAGTCGACGGCCCAGAGTCGGGCGTCGGACCGGTCGACGCCGCGGAGTGGCTGCATCTCGACGGCGCTGGCTGCGCCGCCGGCCGTGCCGACGCCTGCGTCCTCGTCGACCGTCCCGCCGAGGTCGAAGTGCGCCGCTCCCATCGCCCGTCCCGAGACATAGTGGCTGTAGCCGACGTCGAAGACGACCGACCGTGCGCCGGCATAGCGGCGCCACTGCGCGACGAGGAGCCCGACGAGAATCGACTTGCCGGCCCCCGTCGCCCCGACGACGAGCGCGTGCCCGACGTCGCCCTCGTGGAGGCAGAGCCGGAACGGCGTCGAGCCGTCGGTGCGCGCCCACAGCAGCGGCGGCGAATGGGGCGGGAAAAGTCCGCTCGGCACCTCGGCGTGACCGCCCCACGGGGCCGTGAGGGGTAGGACGTCGACGGCGTTCTCGGTCGAGAGGACGGGCCGGCGGAGGTTCGGGCGGCCGTGGCCGGGGAGCGATCCCAGGAGTGCCTCGACGGCGTTCACGTCTTCGACGCGGCCCGTGAAGCCGGCGTCGCGAACGGCCGCGAGGAGGGCCTCGGCGCGGTCGCCCGCGGCGCGCCGGTCGGTCGCCATCACGACGGCGCATACGGTGAGATACCCGAAGCGGACATCGCCCCCGGAGTTCACCGCCCGCGCTGCGCCGGCGTCGTGGACCATCGCGGTCGCGTTGCCGTCCTGGAAGGCGAGGTCGAGGCTCGTCTCCTCACGCTTCTCCTTCGTCGCCACGTCGCGCGCCCAGTCGCCGGCCCCGCGGCGCTTCTGGAACCACCCGAGCTGGTTCTTGCCGATGACCTTCGCCGCCGTCGCCGGAGAGAATGGAAGGAACCGGACGGACCACCGGTACGGGAACGGGAGCCTCAGCAGCGGGTCGGCGAGGCCGGGACGGGTCGCGTTCGGGTAGCCCTGAATGGCGACGACGCGGACGTGCATCCGGCCGATCCGCGGCTCGAACCCGCCCACGAACGGCTGGTCGGCGAGCGCCGCGTCGAGGTACGCTCCGGACCGCCCGGTGACGCCGACGGCGTCGTCGAGCCCGGTCAGGCACTCGTGGAGGTGCGAGACGAGCGGGCCGCTCCCGAGCCGCTCGGTCCGGGTCGCGGCCGAGAGCCGGTCCTGGAACGCGCGGGCCTCGCGCTCGAACTGCCCGAGCAGGCGGCCCCAGTCGGGTCCGGCACCCGCGGCGCCCCGGCCCGAGACGGCGGCGCGGCCGAGCCGGCCGGCGAGCCCCGGCGGCGGCGTGTACGTGAGCGAGAAGACCGACTCGGTCTCGTAGTGGGCGTCCGTCGCTGTGTACTGCGCCCGCCGGGCCTCGTCGATGGCCCGGCTCACGGCGTCCGGGAAGTGGCACCGCTCGCGGGGTGCGTAGCCAACGGCCTCGCGGCGGACGGCGCAGGCGTGCACCATCCAACCGTCGCCGTACCCCGCAAGCGCCGCCCCGACGTGGCCGGCTAGGGCGGCGATCTCGGAGGGTGTCGATGAGGCGAGGTCGCGCGGGCGGACCCGCCACGCGGCCAGGAACGAGCCGTCCTTCATCAGCACGACCCCGTCGCCGACGAGGAACCCCCAGCCGAGCAGGTCAGAGAGCCCGCGTGGGGCGGCTCGGTGCTCACGGAGGCGGGAGAGGCCGGCCGCGCCTGCGGCTCCGGCAGCGAGACCGGCGGTCGCGGCGGCAAGAAGGCTCATCAGTACGGGGTAGAACCTAGCGCCTAGGTGCTAGGGCTTAGGGATAGAGGGGGCCGGCGTCCGAGCGGCAGACCCTGCGGGCGGAAGCGGCGCGTAGGCGTCGGCCTGCGCGAGCGTCCGCACGACGAGGTGCGGCAGGAGGTCGTCGTCGGCCGAGAGTCTCACCATGAGCGGGTGGAGCACGCCCACGACGAGCGCGACGACGGCCGCCGTCCCCCAGGACGGCCCCATGAGGTAGCCGAGGCACACGACGACGGTCACCTCGAGCACGAGGAAGCTCCGGTCGACGCCGGCGTAGCGGGGCGTCCGGACGAGCGACTGGAAGACGAGCCGCTCGGGGAGCGCGCCCGCGGCGCTCGGCCCGGCCGGCCGGCCGCCGGGCGTCGCCGGCTCGCGGGCGGGTCCGGCGCTCAAAACGCCGAGCCCGAGATGCCGAGCGTGGCCGCGAACGAGGCCGCCCCGATCGCGACGCCGAGGCCGAGCACGGCCTGCGCGATCCGGCGGACGCCCTCCTCGTTCTTGGTGAACGCCCAGACGATGCCGCCGACGGCGAGGGCGATCACGGCGACGATGCGGACGGTGTTGCCGGTGAGCGCGCTCGCGATGGTCTGGAGCGGGCCGTCCCACGGCATCGCTGCGCCGCCCGAGGCCGCGGCCGGATCGGCCGCGAACAGGGCGAGGGCGACGACGGCCAGGACAGCGACGGGAGACGGGCGGCGACGGGGCACGGGAGTAGCGCGCATGGGCAGAGAGGCAAGAGGCGTGGAGGAGGGGCCGGCGCGCACGTGGACCCGTGCGGCCGCCTACAGCCGAGAGAGCGCGGGCGGGGATGGCCAGGGCTCACCCGGCGACGCCGACGCCTGGCGGGCGCTCAGGGGACGAGGGCGTGCCTCTCCCCTACCGGCCGGCGGTCAGACCGGGCTCAGGCGGTACTCGCCGTCCCGGTACTCGTCCACACGGACGAGTTCGCTCACGCGCCGGCCGGCGTTGCCACCCTCGATGACGAGAACGACGCCGACGGCCTCGGCCACGAGCGCGTGCTGCGGTGGGACGCCGGCCCGCTGCGCGAGCCGGTCGAGCCGGTGGAGCGCGCCTGTCGCCGTCGTCGCGTGGAGCGTCGCGCAGCCGCCGGGGTGGCCCGTCGCCCAGGCGTCGAGAAGGTGGAGCGCGGCCTCGTCGCGGACCTCGCCGACGATGATCCGGTCGGGCGTGCAGCGGAGCGTGTACCGGACGAGGTCGGCAAGGGAGACGCCGTCGGACGTCCGGAGCTGGAGGTGGTCGGCGGCCGAGCACTGGAGCTCGCCCGTGTCCTCGAGCACCACGACGCGCTCGCGCGGGAACTGCTCCGTCATCTCCAGCAGGAGCGCGTTGCAGAGGGTCGTCTTGCCCGACCCCGTCCCGCCGCAGACGAGGACGTTCTCGTGGTCGCGGACGGCCGCCTGGAGCGCGTCCCGCTGCCGGCCCGTCATCACACCGGACTCGGCGTAGCTCGCGAGAGTGAACACGCGCGAGGCCCGCTTGCGGACCACGAAGCACGACGCCTCGGCGAGCGGCGACAGGAACCCTTGCAGGCGCGCGCCCCCGAACGTGCCCTGCGGAAGCTCGGCCTGCACGGACGGCGTGCCGCCGTGGAACTCGTCGCCGTGGAAGGCGGCCACGGCGTGGAGGAACTGCTCGACGCGGGCCGGCTGGAGCTTGACGCCCGCGAGCGTCTTCCCGCGCGAGTGCGTGTCGAGCCGGAGCTCGCTGTCGTGGGGGTTGACGTAGACCTCGGTCACGTCGTCGTCGGAGAAGGCCGCGACGGCCGCCGGGCCGAGGTAGCGCTCCATTAGCTCGCGGTAGCGCGCCTCGCGGGTGTCCTCCGGGAGCCGGCTGGGCGGGCCGCCCCCCTCCCCTGCCGGCCGGCCGTGTCCTGTGTCGTGAAGCGGAGAGACGGGCGGCATCAGCAGGCGGGGAAGGGTCGGACCCGAGGGTGGACCCGGCGGCGGCCGGGCTCCCTGGGCTGTCACCTCGTTCGGCGAGGGCGACCGCGAGCCGGGTCCACGTTGGAGAAGAGCGCGGGACGCTCCCCGGCCGGCTCACCCGGCGGAGGCCGGCACACGCGGCCCGTCCGTCCGGCCTCAGTCTTCGGTCCAGAGCGGGCGGAGCCGCGCGCGGACGTCGCGGACCGGGCCGGCGTAGCGGGAGTCGACGGACGTCGGGACGCGGCCCGAGTGGAGCCAGTACTCGCCGGGCGCGAGCACGTGGACGCCGAGAGCGGGCCGGACGGGACGCCCGAGCCGGTCAGCCGCGAGCGGGGCGCTGCGCGCGAGCCGGACGCGGCCGAAGGTCACGCCCGAGCGCGTCACCCGGACGGTGTCGCCCGGAAGGCCCGCGAGCGCCTTCGCGAGCGGGCGGACGCCGCCGGGCCTATCCGGACCGCCGGGGCACTCCCCGTCCGTCCAGTACCGCCCGAGCCGGCGGACGGCTACGGTGTCGGGGCACGCTGCGACGAGGTCGCCGCGGCGCGCGCGCGCGGGGTCGAACGCCGAGGCGACGTAGAGCCCGCGCGGGAGACTCGGCGTGCCGTTGACCCGGACGCCGCTCGCCGCGGCGACGGCGACCAGCACGAAGGCGACCGCGGCCACGGCTACGAGCGTGGCCGGCCACCCCACCCTGCCCCACGGGGGCAACAACTGGTATCTCACGTCTAGACGCTAGAAGGTAGAAGTGCAGAACATTCCGTCCGCCTACACAGCGCGGAACGTGCCCCTGCAGGCTCACCTGCCTGGTCTGTAGGTGTACGCTCACGACCAGTCGACCAAATCTAGAGTCTAGACTCTCGCCTGTATGGGCTAGATGGTAGTATCTAGGGCTACGCCATCCCACGTAACCCCCGTGCGCGTCATTGCTTTCAGCAACCTCAAGGGCGGCTCGTCAAAGACGACCTCCACTCTCTCCGTCGGGGCTGAGCTCGCCCGCCGGGGCCGCCGGGTCCTCCTGGTCGACCTCGACCCGCAGGCGTCGCTCACGAAGTCGGCCGGGCTCGACCCGTCCCACGCCGCCGCCCGCTTCCTCAAGGGCGAGGTCGAGGCCGCTGGTGCCGTCGTCCGACCCGAGGGGCTCTGGGACGCGGCGCTGGCCGGGACCGGGGGCGTGCTCCACGTTGTGCCGGCGAGCCGCCAGCTCGTCCAGTTCGAGGGGCAGGCCGTGGCGCGGCTCGCCAACCGGCTCGTCGGCCTCCTCGACGCCGTCGAGCCCGACTACGACTTCGTCGTCGTCGACTCGCCGCCGCAGGCGTCGGCGCTCGTGACGGCGACGCTCGCCTCGGCCGACGAGGTCTACGTCCCCGTCGCGTCTGGCCGCGGCGCGCTCGACGGGCTCGTCGACGTCGTCGAGCTCTCGAAGCGGTTCGGGACGACGCCCGTCTCAGGAGCCTTCGCGACGCGCGTCAACGTGTCGAGCCACCACGACCTCGACCTCGCAGCGTACGTCGCCGAGCAGGCGGCGGGGCCGGACGGGGAGGGCGGCCTCAAGACGTACATCCGCGAGACGGTCCGCGTGCGCGAGGCTGAGATGGCCCGCGTCCCGCTCCCGTTCTACGACGCGACCTCGACGGCCTCGCAGGACTACGCCGCGCTCGCGGCCGAGATTGAGGCCCGCCCGTCGCCTCGGATCGTGTAGCCGAGACGCTAGGTCCTATCTTCTAGCCCCTAGACCGTAGATCCTATGGCATCGTCCCGCAAACCCCGCCTCAGCATCGGCCCCGCCTCAGCCGAGGGGACCTCGTTCGACGGTGCCTTCGCCGTAGCCGACCCGGCACCCGCACCGGCCACGTCCTCAGACCCGAGCGCACCCGTCGGCCCGGCCCGGCCTGTCCGGCGCGCGGCGACGCCCGAGCCGGGCGAGCCCGCCTACGAGCGGATCGTCCAGGGCAACTGGAACGTCCCATCGTGGATGCGGGCCAAGATCCGCGCGGCCGCGGAAGAAGGCGGCACGAGCCAGAACGACCTCGTTCAGGAGGCACTCCGGCGGTTCGTCGAGGACGCCGAGCGGGGAAGGGGAGGAGCCTTCGCTCTCGAAGCCCGTCACTTCGGCCGGCCATCCGGCAAGGCGTAGCGCGGCCCGTGCGCTCTACCGGCCCGCCGGCTTGCGGAGCCGTCCCAGAGCGAGCGCCCCGAGCCCGATGGCCCCGGCTGCCCACACGGCCCAGCCGGGGGAAATCGTGTCGCCCGCCGACCTGGCGGCACAGAGCGCGCGGGCGAGCTCGGCGGCCGACCGGTACCGTCCGTCCGCGCTGAGCGCCCTCGACAGGACCGCCCAGAGAGCTGGCGGGACCGAGCCGGGAGCCTCGGGCAGGCCGGTCAGGAGGTCCCGGAGGACCGCCCCGAGCGCGTACACGTCGGCTGCGGGCGTCGGCAGGCCGCCGGCGACGACCTCGGGGGCCGTGTATCCGGGCGTGAACGGCCGGTGCGGCAGGGGAGAGGGCCGTCCTCCAGCTGGAGCGCCCAGAGGCGCGGCGAGCCCGAAGTCGAGCAGCTTCACGACAGGCCCGTCCCCGTCGCTCTCGGTGACGAGGACGTTCGACGGGGAGACGTCCCCGTGGACGAGCCCGCGTCCGTGGACGTGGGCGACGGCCGCGCAGAGCTGCTCGAACAGGGCGATCCGGCCCGCGAGCCTGAGCCCGCGTCGCCCGGCGTACTCGGCGATGGGGAGGCCGGCCACGAACTCCATCGCGACGTAGAGTCGCCCCTCATCGGTCTGGCCGGCGTCGTAGAACCGGGCCACGTTCGGGTGCGCGAGCGCCGCGAGGCACCGGCGCTCGTCGGCAAACCGGCCCGCATCGGGGTCGAGCGACAGGTCGTCCGCGACCGGGCCGGAGAGAACCTTGAGGGCGACCCGGAGGCCAACGTCGGCCCGCTCGGCGAGGTAGACGACCCCGACGCTCCCGCGGCCGACCTCACGAACGACTCGGAACGGCCCGACCGTGTCGCCCGGCGCGAGCGCCGGGTCGCAGACGAGGCGGACGAGCGCCTCGGCCGTCTCCCGGTCGAGCGGGCCAGAGGCGGCCCCGAGCGCGCGCGCGACCCAGCCGACGTCCGGCCGGCCCGCCAGTCCGAGGGCCGGCTCGGAGGCCTGCCCGGAGGCCGGCGCCGCGCCGGGCGGGAAGCCCGCACTGCTGTCCGTGGGCTGGGGCGTGCTCATGGAGCGAGGCAGCCCTGAAGGAACGCCCGAGCCTTCTCCCAGTCGCGCTTGACCGTCGCCGGGCTCGTCCCGAGCGCGGCCGCGATCTCGGGGACTTCGAGGCCACCCGAGCACTTGAGCTCGACGACCCGGCAGAGCCGCTCGTCGTGCCGGCGGAGCCGGTCCATCGCAGCACGGACGTCCGTGCGGTCGTGCGTCCGTCGCTCGTTCTCCGACCACTCCGCGCCGTCCGGCGCGTCGAGCTCGCTCAGCGACAGAGCCGTGGTCCCGCCGCCCCGCTTGTCCGCGAGCCGCTTCCGGGCCTGGCTCACGAGCACGTTCCGCATCACGTGCGCGTAGAGGCCGAGCGGGGCGTCCGGCCCGCCGACAGGCCCGCCGGCCGCGCCGCGGTTGAGCGCGAGGTAGGCCTCGTGGGCGAGTCCGGTCGTCGCGAGCGTGAGGTCGGCCCGCTCGCGGGAGCGGAGCCGGCTCGCGAGCCGGCGCAGGTCGACGTAAGCGTTCCGCTCAGCCTCCGCCCGTGCGGCGGACGTGCGCGGGCCGGCCAGAGTGGGGAGGGGATGCGTGTTCATAGATCGCGTGGGAAACCCGAGTGAGAGGGGCCGGACGGACCGCCGGAGCGGGCTACCGGAGGGAGCGGCCTGCCGGAGGGAGGGGTCTACCGGAAGGAGTGGATGGCGAGCGCAACCACGACGACCCCCTGGATCAGGACTTCGTCGGCGGGGAACAGGCGCTCCTCGTAGTCCGGGTTCGCCGGGACCAGGCGGACGAAGGCACCCTCGTCGCGAACGTGCTTCAGCGTGTTCCCCTCGCCCTCGACGTAGACCGAGCACACGTCGTCCGGGTCGGGCACCACGTCCGGGCGCATGACGAGCGTCATGCCGGGCTCGAGCCCGGCCCCGAGCATCGACTCGCCCTCGACGACGAGGAGATAGTCGCCGGGCTGCATCTGCGGGATGAGGTCGGCGAGCGTCGCGACGAAGTCGTCGGCCTGCGCGACGACGTCGGTGATCGGCCCGGCCGGGATCGTCCCGAGCCGCGGCCATGGGCGGGCCCGACCGTAGGTCGTCCCGGCGTCGGTGAGCGCGATCCCGAGCGGCACGCCGCGGCCATGCGACGTGAGCGTGAGCAGACCCGCCGCCTCGATCTTTTGGAGATGGGCGTAGACGGCGGCAGCGTTGCGGAGCCCGAGCCGGCGTGCGAGCTCGCGGCCGTTCGGGACTTCGCCCGTCTTGAGGAGGGCGTCCCGGACGATCCCGAGGAGCTCGGCCTGTCTGGGGTGGAGGTGGATCACGGGCGGGAGCGTGGCGAGGTCGGGAGTATACACCCGGAGGTAGATACTCGGGTCCCGCCGGACACCGCCTGACCCGAGTAACGCCTTCCTGCGCCGCCACACGCTGGACCGGAGGCGACTGTTGGTCGTGCCTTTACTGCGAGTTAGGTGGAGACACTCCTCCGAAAAATGAGGCTCGCTCGCCCTACGAGAGCCAACTGCTCCCCCGCCGGGTAGGCGACGGCCTCGCGACGGACGTGACGCGAGGCCGTCGCCCACCTACCGCTAACGACATGTCAACCCCTGATCTTTGCCTGCTCCAGCCGAGCGGACACGCTGGCTCGGACCCACGCCGCAGCGGACCGCTCGCCCGTGCGGCGGCCGTTCAGCTCGCGCACGCCGTCGCCGGCCGTCTCCAGGAGGGCCTCCGCGTGAGCGCGTCCGACCTCTTCGCGCTCGCGGCCCACGCCCACGGCGGGACGCTCGCTGAGGGCACCTTCTCCCCCCGCGACGCCTACGACGCGGCCGAGCTCGGCCTCCACCTGTCCCTGCTCCGTGCAGGCCTCGACACGCAGACGGACGAGGCCGGGGCTCGGGTGCACCTCGCCGAGGCCGGGCGGCTCGCGGCGCTCCTGCCCACGCAGACGCGCCGGACGGCCGAGCAGGAGGAGTTCCAGCAGTTCTCGACGCCGGCCCCGTACGCGTACCTCTGCGCGTGGGCCGCCGGCGTCGGCCCTGGCGACCGCGTGATCGAGCCGTCGGCCGGCACGGGCGCGCTCGCCGTGTTCGCGCTCGCCGCCGGGGCGACCGTCCACGTCAACGAGCTCTCCGCCCGGCGGGCGGACCTTCTGTCGATCCTGCTCGCTGAGGCTGGCCAAGACCTCGCCCGCCTCGGCGAGGTGGAGGGGAACCCCCGTGGGGCGCTCACGCGCGAGAACGCCGACCACCTGGGTGCCGTGCTCCCGCCGGACCTCTGGGCCGACGTCGTGCTCATGAATCCACCATTCTCGCAGACGGCCGGCCGGCTCGGCCGCCGAAGCGTCTCGACGGTCGGGACAGGCCACGTCCTCCAAGCTCTCAGCCGCCTTGCGCCCGGTGGCCGCCTGGTGGCCGTCCTCAGCGGGGCCGTCCAACAGGGGAAGCCGACGCACCGAGCGTTCTTCGCCGCACTCGGGGTGGATCCTTACTGGCTCCGAGCGGACGTTGAGGTCGGGGGGGCCGTGTACAGGCCAAACGGAACGTCCGTGCGGACACGAGTCCTCGTCGTGGACAGAAGGCTGGAGGAGGCACGCTGGACAGGCGACGAGCGCGTGGTCGAGGGAGGCGCGGACGACCTCGAGGGTATTCTCGTCTGGCTCGCGCGGCTGACGAAGCGTGCGGGCGCGAGCGCGGCCGGGTGAAAGGCCGCTTCGGGCACGGCCGGGCGACGGTCTGGGGGTCCGCGGCCCGCCGGGGTGACGGGCCGTG
>JAYWIE010000150.1:0-4073 GCA_043789155.1 Rubricoccaceae bacterium
GCTTAGCTCGACGCGGGAACGCATCCGCCCTTCCTGAGGACGTCGAAATCACCAAGTGGGACGTCTTCCACTACGCCTACGCCGTCCTCCACCACCCCGCCTACCGCGCCCGCTACGCCGCCGACCTCCGGCGCACGCTCCCGCGGCTCCCGTTCGCGCCGGCCTTCTGGCCCCTCGCCGACGCCGGCCGCGCCCTCGCGGACCTCCACGTCACCTTCGAGACCGCCCCCGAGGCCCCGCTCGCGCTCGTCCACACCCCCGGCGAGCCCCTGAGCCACCGCGTCGAGAAGATGACCTGGGCCGACCCCGGGAAGTCCGCCCTCCGCCTCAACGCCGCCCTGGTCCTCACCGGCATCCCGCCCGAGGCCCACGCCTACCGCCTCGGCAACCGCTCCGCGCTCGACTGGCTCGTGGACCAGCTCCGCGTCAAGACCGACGCCCGCTCCGGCATCACCCACGACCCCCACGACGCGGCCGACCCCGAGCGCGTCGCCCGGCTCGTCCGGCAGGTCACACACGTCTCCACCGAGACCGCGCGCATCGTCGCCGCCCTCCCGGACCTCGGCCTCCCCGCCTGAGCGCCCGCCCGGCGGCGGCCGGCCGGATCACCCCAGGGTGAGCGCATTCTCTGATCTGTGTCATCCTGAACGAATGTGAAGGATCTCAGCGCCGACGTCTCCGTCGTCGCAACCGGCGATACCGGGCTGGACGGCTGAGTCGAGATCCTTCACGTGCGTTCAGAAGCTGTTTGGCGAAGGGGGGATCAGCCTTACCGCCCCCCCGCGGGGGGCCGCCCGTAGGGCGGGGGGGCGGTTTTCGGGCCGTTGAGGGAACCGCCCCCCGCTCGCTCCGCTCGCCGCCCCCCGCGGGGGGGCCGTTGAAGCTGCGCTGGCCTTCGCCAAACAGCTTCTCAGGATGACACCCCTGGGCGACGCCGCAGTGGATGCAGGAGAATGCGCTCGCCCTGCGGATCACCCGACACTCCACCGGAGCCCCGTGGCGCAGGCGGTAACTTTCCGCCATGACCGACGCCCGCCCCGTGCCCGCCTACCCCGCCGCCGACCGCTACGACGCCACGGCCGTCGAGCTCGACGTGCTCGCGCAGTGGACGCGCGACGACACCTTCCGGCAGAGCCTCGCCGCCCGACAGGGCGCGCCGCACTTCGTCTTCTACGAGGGCCCGCCGACGGCCAACGGCAAACCCGGCATCCACCACGTCATGGCGCGAACGGTGAAAGACCTGTTCTGCCGCTACAAGACGATGCAGGGCTTCCGCGTGGACCGCAAGGCGGGCTGGGACACGCACGGCCTGCCGGTCGAGATCGAGGTCGAGAAGGAGCTCGGGCTGAAGGGCCGCGACGGCGTCGCGGCCTACGGGCTCGCCCGGTTCAACGCCGCCTGCCGCGCGAGCGTGCTGCGGTACACGGACCTCTGGAACGACCTCACGACCCGGATGGGCTACTGGGTCGACCTCGAGACGCCGTACGTCACGTACGAGACGGGCTACATGGAGTCCGTCTGGAACCTCCTCAAGCGCATCTCGGAGCGGACCGACGCCGCCGGCGAGTCGCTCCTCACGCGCGGCCACCGCATCCAGTGGTACAGCCCCGCCAACGGGACGGTCCTCTCGAGCCACGAGGTGAGCCTCGGCTACAAGGAGGTCCAGGACACGTCCGCGACCGTCCGCTTCCCCGTCGCGGGCGAGCCCGGCACGTCCTTCCTCGCGTGGACCACGACGCCGTGGACGCTGCCGGCCAACGCCGCGCTCGCCGTCAACCCGCGGACGACCTACGCGAAGGTCCGGCTGGACGCGACCGCCGAAGGCGACGGCGCAGCCCACGGCGAGACCGAGCACGTCTGGATCGCCGAGGCGCTCGTCGGCAGGCTCACGGCCGCAGGCGAGACCGTCGAGCGCCGCACGGGCGCGGAGCTGGTCGGCACCGTCTACGTCCCGCCGTACCACCTCGCCGGCGACGCGGACGAACTCTACGGCCTCGCCGACGCCCTCGCCCACGGCGCTGGGCCGGACGGCACCGCGGCCCATGTCTGGCGCGTCGTCGCGGCAGACTACGTCACGACCGACGACGGCACGGGCATCGTCCACACCGCGCCCGCCTTCGGCATGGACGACTGGGCGACGGGCCACACCGAGGGCCTGCCCGTCTTCAACCCGGTCAACCCCGACGGCTCCTTCAAAGCCGGCTTCCCGCTCGTCGGCGGGCTGGACTTCAAGGCGGCGGACCGCCCCATCCTCCGCGACCTCAAGGAGCGCGGCCTGCTCTACCGCGAGGACTCGTTCGTCCACAACTACCCGCACGACTGGCGGCGCGGCACGCCGCTGATGCAGTACCCGGTCCGCTCGTGGTTCGCCCGCACGACGGCCGTCCGGGACCGCATGGTCGAGCTGAATAAGACCGTCAACTGGCAGCCCGAGGGCATCGGGACCGGCCGCTTCGGGCAGTGGCTCGAGAACAACGTCGACTGGGCGCTGTCGCGGATGCGCTTCTGGGGCACGCCGCTGCCGATCTGGGTCTCGGACCGCGACGAGAGCGTCTACACCGTCGTCGGGTCGGTCGAGGAGCTCCGGCAGCTGGCCGGCGGCGCGTTCCCGCCCGAGGCCATCAACCCCGCGACGGGCGAGCTCGACCTCCACCGCCCCTACGTCGACGCGGTCACCTGGCCGGACCCCGCCGGCGGCACGATGCGCCGCATCCCGGACCTCGTCGACGTCTGGTTCGACTCGGGCGCGATGCCGTGGGCGCAGTGGCACGCGCCGTTCGAGAACCAGGACCGCTTCGCGGCCAACGTCCCCGCGGACTTTATCGCCGAGGGCGTCGACCAGACGCGCGGCTGGTTCTACACGCTCCACGCCATCGCGGCCCTCGTCGACGACCGCGTGGCGTACAAGAACGTCGTCGTCAACGGCCTCGTCCTCGACGAGAAGGGCCAGAAGATGTCCAAGTCCGTCGGCAACACCGTGGACCCGTTCGCGACCATCGCTGAGCACGGCGCGGACGCCGTCCGCTGGACCATGATGAGCGCGAGCCCGCCGTGGGAGAACCTCAAGTACTCGGACAAGGCCGTCCTCGACACGCGCCGCAAGCTCTTCGGCACGCTCGTCAACACGTACTCCTTCTTCGCGACCTACGCCGCGCTCGACGGCTACCGCCACGACGCCGGCGCGGCCGTCCCGACCGGCGACCGGACCGAGCTCGACCGCTGGATCCTCTCGCGCCTTCAGTCCACCATCGCCGAGGCGACGGCCGCGCTCGACGCCTACCACCCCACTCGGGCGGCCCGGGCCGTCGAGGCGTTCGTGGACGACCTCTCGAACTGGTACCTCCGGCGCAGCCGCCGTCGTTTCTGGTCACGAAAATCTGACAATAACGTTAAGTCATTGCCAAGTGATAGGCTGTCTTCGTTCTTCTACGGGCCTGACAACCCTCTAGACAAACGAGCAGCGTATGACACGCTCCACGAATGCCTCGCGGCTGTGGCCCTTCTGATGGCCCCGATCGCGCCGTTCACGTCCGAGTGGCTGCACGGCGCGCTCGGCGGCGAGGCGTCCGTCCACCTCGAGCGGTGGCCGGCCGCCGACGGGTCGCGGCTGGACGCGGCGCTCGAGGGGCGCATGGCGCTGGCCCGGGCCGTCGTCACGGCGACGCTCGCGCTGCGCAACGAGGCGGCCATCGGCGTGCGGCAGCCGCTTGCGGCGCTGACGGTCGTCGTGGGGCCGGGCGGCGTGGACGAGGGCGACCTGCGCGCGGTCGAGGCCGTGGTCCTGGACGAGGTCAACGTGAAGCGGCTCGACGCGGCCTCGGGCGGCGTCGTGAGCAAGACGGCGAAGCCCAACTTCAAGGCGCTCGGCCGGCGGCTCGGGCCGCAGATGAAGGCCGTCACCGCGGCCGTCCGCGATCTCACGTCCGCGCAGATCGAGGCGTTCGAGGCGACGGGCGCGCTGTCGCTCGACCTCGACGGCGGGGCCGTCGCGCTCGTCGCGGGCGACCTCGACGTCGTGAGCGAGGGCGTCGCCGGCCGGCCGGTCCGGCAGGAGACCGCGACGCTGCCCGGCG
>JAYWIE010000151.1:0-4071 GCA_043789155.1 Rubricoccaceae bacterium
CGCGCCGGTGGCGGGGCGCTCCTTCCGGGGCGACGTGGACGACGTGCTGATCGCGCGGCGCGCCCTGGGCGCGGACGAGATCCGGGCGCTGGCCGCCCACCCGTGATGGCGCACCGCCCGCGCGTGCTGCTCGTCGCCCCGAGCCTGTCGTCGTTCGTCCGCGACGATCTCGCGACGCTCGGCGAGCGCTACGACGTCGCCCCGTTCGTCTTCGGCACGGGCCGGGCGGCGGCGCTCGCGCGCGGGCTCGCGCGGCAGGCGGCGTGGCTGCGCGGGCAACGGGCGGACCTCGTGTTCGGCTGGTTCGCGGACTACCACCTGGCGCTGCCGGTCCGCTGGGCCGCGCGGCGCGGCGTCCCGGTCGCCGTCGCGCTCGGCGGCTACGACGCCGCCTGCCTGCCGGCGCTGGGCTACGGCGTCTTCTGCAGCCGCTGGCGCGCGCCCGTCGCGCGGGGCGTGCTGCGCCGCGCGAGCCTGCTGCTACCCGTCGCCGGCGCGCTCGTCGAGAGCACCAACGCCTTCGCGCCCGGCCCGCCGACGCGCCAGGGCGTCCGCGCCCACGTGCCCGGCTTGGCGACGCCCGTCGCCGTCGTCCCGACGGGCTACGACGCCGCGGCGTGGCCGATGGGGCCGGCCGCGCGCGTGCCGCGCGTCGTGTGCGCCGCCCTCGTGGGGTCCGAGCGGACCTACGGGCTCAAGGGCCTCGACCTGCTCGCGGACGCCGCGCGCCGGCTGCCGGGCGTGGCGTTCGAGGTCGTCGGCGTCGCGCCCGACGTCGCGGCGAGCAAGCGTGCGAGCCTGCCGCCGAACGTCGCGCTCTCGCCGCCGCTGCCGCGCGCGGCGCTCGCGGCCGTCTACGCCTCGGCCGCGGTCGCGCTGCACGTCTCGCGCTCGGAGGGCCTGCCGAACGCGCTCTGCGAGGCCATGCTCTGCGGCTGCATCCCCGTCGTGAGCCGCGTCGGCGCGATGCCCGAGGTGGTCGGCGCGACGGGCGAGGTCGTGGACGTCCCGAGCGGCGCGGCCGTCGCCGCGGCCGTCGAGCGGGCGCTGGCACGGACCGACCGCGACGCCCCTCGCGTGCGCGTCGCGACCGCCTTCTCGCGCGAGCGCCGCCGCGACGCCCTCTTCGAGCATCTCGGCCGCCTCATCGGCTGACGGCCGTGGCTGTGCGGCGTCGCGGCGTCTCTACCGGAGGCGCGCCGTACGCGTAGGCGGGTGGCGCGATCTTGCCGGCTCTCCGCGACCCGCCACATGCCGCCCACCCCGCCCCGACCCTGGCGGCTGCTCGTGCTCACGAGCGGCGGATGGAGCCACGCCTCGTCCCGCATCCGCGCCGCGCAGGTCGCGCCGCTGCTGGACCCGCCCTTCCGGGCGACGTGGCGGCCGCGCGTCGCAGACGGCGGCGGGCGCGTCGGCCGCGCTGTCGCGAAGCGGTGGGCGACGCTCCGGCGGGCGTCCGCCGTCGCGTTCGGGCCGGTCGACGTCGTGCTCGCGCAGCGCATCGCGCTCGCGCCGTGGCAGCTGCGCCGCCTGCGCGCGCGCCGCATCCCGCTCGTCTACGACCTCGACGACGCGCTCTACCTCGACGCGCCCGCCGCCACGGCGCGGATGGTCGCCGCGGCGACGCGCGTCGTCGTGAGCGCGCCCGCGCTCGTCCCGTTCTGCGCCGCGCACGGCCGGACGCCCGCCGCCCGAGCGCCCGCCGTCATCCCGACGCCCGTCGACACCGGCCGCGTGACGCCCGCCGCGGACCCGCCCGACGTGTTCACCGTCGGCTGGATGGGCTCGCCGTGGACGTCGCCGTACCTCGCCGCGCTCGCCGGGCCGCTCGCCGAGCTCGCCCGGCACCGCGAGGTGCGCATCCTGCTCGTCGGGGCCGCGCCGGACGCGCTCGCCGGGCTCGAAAACGTCCAGCGCGTCGCGTGGGCGTTCGACGGCGAGCCGGACGCGCTGCGCCGCATGTCGGTCGGTGTGATGCCGCTGCCGGACGACGAGTGGACGCGCGCCAAGGGCGGCTACAAGCTGCTCGCGTACATGGCGGCGGGCCTGCCGTGCGTCGCGTCGCCGGTCGGCGTCAACCGCGAGATCGTCGAGCCCGGCGCGACCGGCCTCTGGGCGACGACGCCCGACGAGTGGGCCGAGGCGCTGCTCGCGCTGTGCGACGACGCCGGCCTGCGGGCGGCGATGGGCCGTGAGGGCCGCATCCGCGCCGAGCGGACCTACAGCCGCGACGTCTGCGCGGCCGCCCTGCGCGACGTGCTCGTCGAGGCCGTCACGGCGGGCGTCGCGCCATGACGGGGACCCGGGCCGGAAGGCCGTCCGGCGCGCTGCGCCGGCTCGCGACGCAGAGCGGCGTCTACGCGCTCGGCAACGTCGCGGCCAAGGCGAGCGGGCTGCTCATCGTGCCGCTCTACCTCAACCTGCTCCCGCAGGAGGCCTACGGCTACCTCGGCCTGCTCACGGCCGTCGCGCTCGTCGCCATCCCGCTGGCCGGCTTCGGCCTCACGACGGGCCTGCTCGCCTTCCTCGCCGCCGCCGGCAGCGGCACCGACGCGGACGCCGCCACGCGCCGCGCGCTGCCGTTCACGACGCTCGCGACGAGCGCCGCGCTCGCCTCGGCCACGTTCGCCGCGCTGTGGCTCGCCGCGCCCTGGCTCGCGGGCGTCCTGCTCGACGACGCCCGGCAGACCGGGCTCGTCCGCCTCACGGCCGCCTACGTCGCCGCCAAAGTCCTCTCGGCGACGCCGCTCATGCTCATCCGCGCCGACGAGCGCGCCGGGCTCTACGTCGCCGCGTCGCTGCTCGAGACGGTGCTGCTCGCCGGCGGGACGTACGTGCTGATGGCCGTCTACCGGATGGGCCTCGCCGGGGCCGTGTGGGCGCTCGCGCTCTCGGCCGGGGCCAGCGCCGCCGTGCTCACCGCGGCCACGCTCGCGCGCGTCGAGTGGCGGCTGGACCGCCGGCTCGTCGGCCGGCTGATGCGCTTCGGGGCCCCGCTCGCCGTCAGCGCCGTCGCCCTGCCGGTCGTCCACGTCGGCGACCGGTTCGTGATCAAGTGGCTCGTCGGGGCCGGCGAGGTCGGCGTCTACGACCTCGCGGCGCGTCTGGCGGGCGTGCTCAACATGCTCGTCGTGCAGAGCTTCCAGCAGGCCTTCGCCGTCGTCGGCCTCAAGGAGCTGCGCGAGGGCGGCGACTTTTTCCGGCGCACGTTCCGGCACTACGCCGTCGGCGCGAGCGGGGCCGCGCTGGGGCTCTCGCTCGTCGCCCGCGACCTCATCGGGCTCGTCTCGCCCGGCGAGGCCTACCTCCGCGCGGACCCGATGGTGTTCGTGCTGAGCCTCGGCTTCCTCGCCTACGGCCTCTACATCGTGTTCGCGAACGTGCTCTACGCGGCCACCGCGACGCGCGTCGTCGCCGGGACGCTCGTCGTGGCCGTCGCGGCCAACATGGCGCTCAACCTCGTCGCCGTGCCCGCGTTCGGCGGGCTGGGCGCGGCCGCGGCGACGCTCGCCGCCTACGCCCTGATGGCCGCGCTGACGGCCGTCGCGGCGGACCGGCGGACCCACATCGCGTACCCGTGGTCCGCGCTCGCGCGCTGCCTCGGCATCGTCGCCGTGCTGTGGGCCGTCGCGCAGGTGTCGGTCGGGTGGGCGGTCTGGCCGCGGCTCGCCTTCCGCGGCGCGCTCGTCGCGCTGTACCCGGTGCTGGTGTACGCGACGGGCGTCTACGACCGCGAGGAGGTCCGGGCGCTGCTGCGCCGGCCCGCCCGTCTGCTCGGGCGCGCGCCGCGCGAGGACGCGCCGCATGATGGCCCGCCGGCCGGGGGCGTCTGATGCTCGGCCGCCTCTTCCGCCAGTCCGGCGTGTACACGCTCGCGGCCGCCGTCGGCAAGCTCGCGGGCGTCGTGGTGACGCTGTACTACGTCGACCCGGCGTACCTCTCGAAGGCCGACTTCGGGACGTTCGACTACCTGCTCTCGGTCGTGATGCTGGCCCTGCTCGTGGCCGGGGCGGGGCTGCCGCTGGGCATCCTGCGCTTCGCGACGGCCGCGGGCGTGAGCGCGCGCGACCG
>JAYWIE010000152.1:0-4060 GCA_043789155.1 Rubricoccaceae bacterium
GTGCGCGGGGACACGTTCGCCGCCATCACGCGGACGCCCTTCTTCGACCGCGTGCTTTGCTCCGTGCTCCGGGCCCGCGAGATGGGCTTCGCCGTCAAGGTCAACGCCGTCGTGATCCGCGGCGCGAACGACGCCGAGACCGAGGATTTCGTGGCCTTCTCGGCCCAGAACGGCATTCCGGTCCGCTTCCTCGAGTACATGAAGATCGGGCCGGAGCGGGAGCAGCACGCCCGCCTCTTCGTGCCGGCGTCGGAGACGATCGCGCGCATCGCGGAGCACCACGCCCTCACGCCGCTCGCAGCCGACGCCGACGCGACGGCCTTCTCGTTCCGCACGGAGCACGGGGCCGAGGTCGGGTTCATCGCCTCCGAGTCCCGCCCGTTCTGCGCGACATGCTCCCGGCTCCGCCTGTCGTCGCGGGGCATGCTCCGGGCGTGCCTCATGTCCGAGGACGGCCTGAGCCTCGTCGACGTCCCGCGCGAGCGCTACGCCGCCGTCCTCGCCGCCGTGCTCCCGATGAAGCCGACCGGTCGGATCGAGGAGATCGCGCAACCGATGTACGAGATCGGAGGGTGAGGGGATGGGTTTGGAATAGCGAGTCAGTTTTTGTTCCAGGTACGAACATCAAACATTAAACCTCAAACCGCATTTCAATGCTCACCCACCTCGACGACCTCAACCGCCCGGCGATGGTCGACGTCGGCGGCAAGCCGGCCACGCGGCGGACGGCGCGGGCCCGCGCGCTCGTCGTGCTCCCGCCCGCCGTGGCCGCGCTCTTCGACGGCGACGACATCCGCGGCCCCAAAGGGCCCGTCTTCCACACGGCCGTCCTGACGGGCACGCAGGCCGCCAAGAAGGCGAGCGACCTCATCCTGCTCTGCCACCCGCTCGCGCTCGACCGCTGCACCTTCGACATCCACCTGGACGCGCCGGCCGCCGACGGCCGGAGCACGGTCGTAATCGAGTGCGAGGTGGCGACGGTCGGGCGGACGGGCGTCGAGATGGAGGCCCTCGCCGGCGTCTACGGAGCCGCCCTCGCCGTCTACGATATGTGCAAAGGCGTCTCGCACGACATCGTCATCGCCGAGACCCGCCTGCTCTCCAAAACCGGAGGCCGCCGAGACGTCTCTCAATAAGACCATGCTCCGTGCTCCCGCCGTGTTCCCGAGCGTGCTCCCGCCGCTGTTCGGCCTCGTCCTCGTCGGTGGGCAGAGCCGGCGCATGGGCGCGCCCAAGTGGGCGCTCGACTACCACGGCGAGCCGCAGGCCGCGCGCACCGCGCGCCTGCTCGCCGGCGTCTGCGCACGCGTCTTCGTCTCCGTGGCAGACCCCGACAGCCCGGCCGGCCGCCTGCCCGGCGCGGCCGTCATCCCCGACGCCGTCGCATTCCGCGGGCCCGCCGCCGGCATCGTCTCCGCCCTCACCGCTTACCCCGGCGCAGCCTTCCTCGTCGCCGCGTGCGACCTGCCGCTGCTCGACGCCGCGACCCTCCACGCGCTCGCCGCCGCCCGCGACCCTCATCGCCTCGCGACCGCCTTCCGGAGCCCGCGCGACGGCTCGCCCGAGCCGCTCTGCGCCGTCTGGGAACCCGCTGCCCGCGCCGGGCTACTCGCAGCAGCCGAGGCCGGGGCCGCCTGTCCGCGCCGGTTTCTGATGCGGGACGTTCCGCCCGGCGTCCGCCTCGTGGACGCGCCGGACCCGGCCGCGCTCGCCAATGCCAACACGCCCGAGGACCGCGCCGCACTCCTCTCCGCTCTCCGACGCCCGTCGTGACGCTGCACCTGCTCCACTTCTCCGTCTTCCGCGACGCCCGCGGCTGCGACGCCGAGCGCGTCGAGACGGCGGCCCCGACGCCGCTCGCGCTCTGCGCCGAGCTCTTCGGGCCCGGCGCGCCCGGTCTGGCCACGACGGCCCCGGCCGTGCCCGCGCGGCCCGAGGCGTGGGCGCGCGTCGCCGTCAACGACGCCTTCGCCGGGTGGGACGCGCGGCTCGCCGAGGGCGACACCGTCGTGTTCCTCGCGCCCTCGGCCGGCGGATGACGTTCCTCCTCTCCGCCGGCCCCATCGACAGCGCCGCCTGCCGGGCCGCGCTCGTCGCCCTCGCGCCGCCGGGCGCGGCCGGGGCCGTCGTGGCCTTCGAGGGCCTCGTCCGAAATCACGCCGAGGGCCGGCCGGTCGCGTCGCTCGAGTACCACGCCTACGACGCGCTCGCCGTGAGCGAGGGCGCGCGCGTGCTGGCCGAGGCGCGCGAGCGGTTCGCGGTCGAGGCCGTCTACGCCGTCCACCGGACGGGCCACCTCGCGCTCGGCGAGACGGCCGTCTGGGTCGGCGCGGCGGCCGCGCACCGGCAGGCCGCCTTCGAGGCGTGCCGCTGGGCGCTGGACGCGGTCAAGGCGCGCGTCCCGGTCTGGAAGCGCGAGCACTACGCCGACGGGCCGGCCGAGTGGGTCGGCGTCGCACGGTGAGCGTCCTCGTGCTCGCCGCGCTGTTCTTCGGTGCTGCGCTCGTGTACGCCTCCGTCGGGTTCGGCGGGGGCTCGGCGTACCTCGCCCTGCTCACGCTCGCCGCGCTGCCCGCGGCCGACGTCCCGGTCGTCGCGCTCGTGTGCAACGTGGTCGTCGTGGCCGGTGGCGGCTGGCAGTTCGCGCGCGCGGGCCACGCCCGGGCCCGCCTCGTCGTGCCGTTCCTGGTGACGTCCGTCCCGGCCGCAGCCCTCGCCGGGGCGGCGACGGTGCCCGTCGGGACGCTGCGGACGGTGACGGGGATCGCGCTCGCGCTCGCGGCCGTCGCGATGGCGGTCGAGGTTCGGGCGCGCCCGGCCGTCGCGGTCGAGGAGATCGGACGCGTCCGGCTGTGGGCGGGCGGGGCGGCGCTCGGGGCGGCGCTGGGCGGGCTCGCGGGGCTCGTCGGGATCGGCGGCGGCATCTTCCTCGCGCCCGTGCTGCACCTGCTCGGGTGGGGCACGCCGAAGCAGATCGCCGCCGCGGCGAGCGTGTTCATCCTCGTCAACTCGCTGGCGGGGCTGGCGGGCAAGGCGAGCGCGGTCGGCGCGCTGGACGTCGCGGCCTACGCCGTGCTGGTCGTGGCCGTGCTCGCCGGCGGGCAGATCGGGAGCCGCCTCGGCGCGCGGCGGTGGTCGCCGGCCGTCGTGAAGCGCGTCACGGCGGCCGTCGTGCTCGTCGCGGCCGTCAACCTGCTCGCGAGCGGCTAGGGTGCTGCGGGGCCCGGCGTCCAGACGTTGTTCGACAGGTCGACGTCGAGGACGGCCGAGGTGCCGTCGATCTCGACCCGCACGGGGACGCCGGCCGGGAACGTCAGCGTCGCCTCGGTCGCGCCGCCGAGCCACGTCTCGACGGGGACGGTCTGGCGCTCCGTCCGCCCGTCGGCGTACGTCACGGCGACCGTCGCGGGGAACGGCGCGAGGGCCAGGTCCTGCACCGTTACCCGCAGGCCGTCCGCGCCCGGCGCGACGTCCCCGACGGCGTGGTCGACGGTCCACGTCTCGAAGAGCTGGGGCGTCCAGAGCCAGTCGAGGTCCTGCCCGAGGCCGGCCTCCATGCGGCCGAAGAAGTCCCAGGGCGTCGGGTGGCGGAAGGCCCACGTCCGCGCGTAGTCGCGGTAGGCGGCGAGGAATCGGTCGCGGCCGACGAGCGTCTCGAGCGCGTGCAGCATGAGGGCCGGCGTCGAGTACGACGCGATGGTCCGCGCGGAGCCGCCGACGGGGTCGACCTGCGGCGAGCCCGACCCGATGGGGAAGCGGTCGTTGTGGCGCATCGGCTCGACGGCGTCGCCGGTGCCGGCGAGCCGGAAGTGCGCCTGCCGCGCGCGCGCCCAGGCGTCGACGCGCGGGTAGCCGGGGCGCGAGCCGTCGAAGAGGTCCGAGACGCCCCAGTTCTGGTCGTAGCTCGTCAGGCCCTCATCCATCCACTGGTAGGTGGGCTCGTTAGAGCCGACGATCATCGGAAACCACATGTGGCCGGTCTCGTGGTAGAGCACCGAGAAGAGCGACGTGTCGGTGCGGTCGCCGCCGACGAGCGTCATCATGGGGTACTCCATGCCGC
>JAYWIE010000153.1:0-4054 GCA_043789155.1 Rubricoccaceae bacterium
CTGAACCCGCTGCGCGTGCTCGCGCCGTTCGTCGAGCCGCTCGCGCGGGCCTCAGCCCCGGACGTCTTCGCCGCCTTTGGCGACCGACTCCTCGCCGGCGTCCAGCGCGTCTTCTCGCTGCCCGAGACGGCCGCGCGCGTCGTCGAGCGCGTGGACCGCGGCGACGCGACGGTCCGGACGCCGGGCATCGAGGCGCGGCTGGGGGCCGAGGCGGACCGCGTCGTCGTGGCGGCGCGGGGCGTCGTGTGGGCCGTGCTGGCCGCGGCGTGCGGAGCCGTCGGTTACGCCGCGCACGTCCACGGCGACGGCAGCCTCGCCCTCGCGCTGGCAGGCACCGCGCTCGTCGCGGCTGTCGCCGCGCTGCGCAGGGGCTGAGCGTCTCCCGCGCGCCGACGCTACCGGACGACCGTGACGCGGACCGGCCGCGCCTCGCGCCCGCCGGCGGCGACGCGCACCGCGTAGACGCCCGCGGCGAGACGCCCCGCCGGGATCCGCGCCTCGTGACCGCCCGCCGACGCCTCGCCGTCCACGAGCACGAGCACCTCGCGCCCGAGACCGTCCACGACCACGACGCGGACGCGGCCCGACGCCGGGAGGGCGTACGGGACGGTGACGGCCCCGCGCGACGGGTTCGGCCGCGGCGGCTCGACACTCAACTCGGCCGGGGCGCTCACCTCGACTCGGACCGTCTTCTCGGCGACGACCGCGCCGGCCGCGTCGCGCACGACGAGCCAGATTTCGCCGGGCGTGCCGACCGGTGCCGTCCGCGCGGCCGCGAACGTGAGCCGGGCCACGGGCTCAGGCTCGTTCGTCGTGGCCATCGCCTGCGCCTGGTCGAACGTGAGCCACGCCGGTGCGGATTCGACGGCGACCGTGAGCGCGCCGCCTGAATTGGTCGCGTCGCCGCCGAGGGCGAGTTCGAGCGTGTGGCCGCCCGAGCCGAACGGCAACGCGTGGGCCGGCGCGTCCTGCGCGCGGGCAGCCGTGACGAGGAGGACGGCGAACAAGAGAATCCGCATTGGATCAGGGGGCAGGGCAGCGGGCCGAGCCGGACGACGCCGTGCTCGTGCGCGTGAACAGCTTCCACACGACGGTCTGGCCCGGCTGGAACGTCACCGTGAAGGCGTGGCCGGGATAGAACGGGCTCCGTCCCGGCCGCCCCGCGACGACGCCCGGGCGGCCGAACAGGTCGGGCTGGCTGCGGTCGAAGGCGGCCGGCGTGATCCGGTTGTTGGCCGAGTACGCGACGCGGCCGGCACGGGTCGTCTGGTTCTCATAGCCGAAGTAGGCCGTGAAGCCGCCGCCCGCGGCCGGGGCGACGCACTCGAGGACCGGGCGGACGTCGGTGAGGGCGGGGATGGCCCCCTCGCAGGCGGTCGCCGTCTCCGCGGCGTCGCAGCCGTCCGTACCCGCGCCGCCGTCGGCGGTGTCGGTGCCCGTCCCGGCGTCGAGGGCGTCGTCGCCGGTGCCGCCGCAGAGCGTGTCGTTGCCGTCGAGGCCGAGGAGAGCATCGGCGGCGTCGGTGCCGACGATGACGTCTGCGGCGGCGGTGCCGAGGAGGCGTCCGGCGAAGAGGGTGCCGGCGAGCGGTCCGCCGACGACGCGGCCGGCCTCGACGTAGACCGTGGCCGGGCGGCCGGCGCACATGGGTCTCACGGTAAGCAGCGATCGGTCTGTCGGGGGCGGGAACGTGTCAGACGTGAACGACTCGCCTGGAAGCGCCGCCGAGAGAAGAATCCGGCGGTACGTCGCCGTGAACGCGGGCTCGTTGAACTCCGCATCAAGCGCCCGGAACGCTGGTGACGCCTCGATTGCTGAGCGGACGCGCGCCGGGTCCGCTGCCCCAAGCCGACGGAAGACGACAGTCATGTAGACGTTGGCCGCCGTCCATGTGTCGCTAATGCTACTGACGGTGACTATGCCCTCTCCCAACCCGTACGCGCGAAAACCGAGACCGCGGATACTCAAGACTGCATCTTCCACATCGACGCTGAGCGGCCCTCGTAGGAAGAGGTCGACCGCATTGACGTTGTACTCATTCGCTCCCGTCCCGCTCACGTTCCAGTACTCTCCGAGTACGAGTTCGTGCTGAGGATACCGAGCTTGGATGCCTTCGAACCGCTTATACAGGATAGAATCGGCATAGAATGACGAAATCCGGACAGCGTTCTGCGCCAGGTATTCATCGCCGTCAGCGAGGAAGACTTCGGCTTGGTCAGCGAAGTAGCCCGGTCGCTCGCCAAGGACAGCGAGCGCGAGGAGTGCATCGGCGGTACGATCTAAAGCCTCCAGTCGAAGCGCGTCGACAATTCGACGGAGTACGGGCCGAAGAGTGGGGTCGTCGCTGAATCGCGCCCGGAGGAGCGCGGTGGTGGCAGCGTCAAAGCCCACCTCGCATCGGGCGATGCGTTCAAGGAAGGCCGGGAGCGGAGCACTCATGGCGTCAACTGCATCTGTCAGCGATCCGGGAGGGCCGTAGCCCTCGAAGTCTGGGCAGAGCGGGGCTGTCTGAGCCCAGACGGCCGGCGCAGTAGTCAGCGCGAGGAGAACGACGAGGAAGCGCATCGGAGCGGTGGTAGAGTGGAAACCAGCAGTTGCGGTCCGGGATCATCGGAGGATTGGGGCTCCCTGCACTTCAGAGCCTCGAAGACGCGCGAGGCGAATGGAGATCCAGTCCAGCCGTCGCTGCTGCCCGATTGGAGGGCTCGCGATGGCAGCACCGAACATCAGGTTCTCTGAAACCGACGCGCCCGGCCTGAAACGTCGCCCTTCTCGATATTGCCGTTCTCTCTCTGCTTGGCTTCCTCCCCCTGGATGTCCACCGCCGGCCAAGACATGCCCGAGCTCGTGAGGTACGATGGTGGGATAGTCGGGATTGGTATCGACGTGATCGTCGTAGACAGATACGGTATTGATGAGCGGGTTAAGCGTCGTGCATCCGCCTGTTGCGCTGCGCTGGACGCAAAGAGTTTCATTAGCATAATCACCGATGCCTTTGCCGAGCACCTGATTTCCAGTGCCTCCTAAACCGAGACCACGGTCTGGTATAACAAGAATATCAATAGTAGACAAATCTCCATCGCCTCGCGCTGCTGCTATTCCTGCGAGATGGTGAAGTTTAAACACTTGTCCGGCGCGAAATTGTTCGCGTCGTGCTTCTGCCTCGGGGCTCGTGCTTCTCTCGTCGACGCTCTCTGCTTCGGATCGTCCGATCACGATGTAGAACCGGGTCGCCTGCTCGGACGGGATAAATTCAGCAGACGCCTCTTGTAACGGGAGATCTCCGGCGTCCTGGAACCATCTGACCGGGAGGCTGGGGAAGATGCGCTCGACTTCTCTGACGACCCGTTCGACTGTGTTGAGGAGCTGGTCGCCGCGGAGGAACTGGACTCGGGCTTCGCGTCGGTTTCCGCCAACCGTCACGCCAACTCTAAACTCGCCGTCAGAGGGTGCGATGTTGGTTGGGCGCCCTCTACTCAGCCTGTATCTAATAAAAACTACATTTTTTACCGAATCAACATCGAAGGCACCCCATGATGCGTCGGCCCCGCTGTCGGGGAGCCGGTTCTCGAACCGAACCGCCGCCTGCGCCCACGTCTCGCTTGCTCGGTCCGCCGTCAGCGCCGGCGCTACGTCTTGTGCTCCACTATGCCACCGCCAGTTGAGGACGGTGTGTCGCTCCGTAAGCTGGTCGTCCAAAATGTTTTCCGTGCCCGACGCTGGAGGCAGCGAAATTCTGTACTCGGTTAGGTTACCGGTCGGGACTCCGGCGACAAGGGTTTGAAAGCTGACCCGGTCTCCCAAGCGGACGCGCAGCGTCTGGTCCGGGTTTGACGTACCCACGGCGTCGTCTATCGCCGTCGCCACAAACCGAACCGGCCGGTCAGCCCGGTACCGTACGCTTCCCCCGACGAGGCCTTGGACGGCGGGAAACTCTGCGGAAAGCACGGGCCGGCCTGATCTGACCCCGCTCCGACGGACGATCGGTTAAGGTCAGGCTGCCAGAAGTTCGGGCAGTTGGGAGCGGTGCCGCTGCTCGTGCTCGTCGGGCGTC